>NZ_JADGFW010000016.1:0-103936 GCF_016613355.1 Psychrobacter sp. M9-54-1
TTATTACCCCAGCATACTTTTTGATACACCATCGATAATTCAACTATTTAACTTAACAAGGAGCGTCACGATGTCAGATACAGCAGAAACAACCACGATGAATAAAGACAACTTTGTCACTTGTGATTTATTAGATGCCAATCCTGAGTCGCAAGTATGCCTGCCCAATATCGAAGGCAAATCATTTTATAGCTTTGGCGGTAAAGACAGATTTTGCGGTGAAATCGTGACAGTAAAATGCTTTGAAGATAATAGCCGCGTAAAATCTTTATTAAACAGCGATGGCAAAGATAAAGACGGCAATGGCAAAGTCTTGGTCGTTGACGGTGGCGGTTCAATGCGCTGCGCGTTGCTCGGCGATATGATTGCGCAATCAGCGATTGATAATGGCTGGGCAGGGGTGGTGGTATATGGCTGCGTGCGTGATGTAGATGATATGGCGCAAATGGATATCGGCGTCATGGCGCTTGGCTGCATCCCGCGCAAATCAAATCGCCGCGATGAAGGTCAAACCGATATTGAAATCCGCTTTGGTGATTTAACGTTAAACTCAGGTATGTTTGTTTACGCCGATAATAACGGCATTATCGCGAGCGAAAAACCATTAATTTAAAAACAGCTTATACTTTAACAGTAGCTTTATGATTATAACTCTAAAACCTCAGCTTAATCGTTGAGGTTTTTTTATTTAAGTAGCTTGTCGTTATAGATGAATATGCGTTTTTTCAATTGTTTAGTTTTTGGTTTTTTCATAACAAGGCTAAGTGACAAACCGTTACGGCATAAATTTTGGTAATTGCGCAAATATTCGTATAATAGCTTTCTGACTCTTAACGTTGACCCTATCCTTTATGTCTATCACTGCTTTGACCGACGCCTTTGACCCTATTAACCAGCAGTTATTTCCTATCCAGAATGCCGAGCGGCGTTGGCTGGCGCCTGTGCATGGAGCAGTCAGTAGCTTGTGGCTCGCAAGTCTGGTACAAACGCCGCTATGGGATGTGGCTGACCGTCTAAAGGTTGTGGTGACGCGTGACCAAAATCAGCTTAACCAGATAGAGACGGAGTTGGCATTTTGCGGCGTCGATGCTTATGTGTTCCCTGATTGGGAAACGCTGACCTATGATGAGCTGTCTCCGCATCAAGATATCGTTAGCGAACGTATTAATCTGTTAACGGATATGCCAACGTCAGGGGTGTTGTTAATATCGGTACAGGCATTAATGCACCGTGTCGCACCGCCAAGCTGGTTGATAGGGCAGCATTTTGATTTGAGCGTCGGTGATCGATTTGATATCAATACTCAGCGCGAACTATTGGCAAAGGCGGGTTACCGCGCGGTTGAGAACGTCTTTGAGCCGGGCGAATTTGCCGTACGTGGTAGTATCATTGATATCTTTGCCATGGGTCAGCCATTTCCGCTACGCCTAGATTTATTCGACGATGAAATTGAGACCATTCGCTTTTTTAATCCGCAGACCCAGCGCACATTGACCGTTGATGACCTCAAAACCATGATGAGTGGCAACGATAGCAGCATGGGCAAAGAGTCGCTATCGCTGCTGCATAAACTGCCAGATATCTCAAAGCCCATTAAGCAATTCCAAATATTACCAGCTAAAGAGTTTCCGCTTGACGAAGGGCGGGAGACGTTCCGCACCAACTTTGCTGCTATGTTCCCCAATGCCAGTAGCCGCAAATCTGAGCTGCATAAAGATGTCATGGCAGGTATTGCCAGTAGCGGACTTGAGTATTATCAGCCACTGTTTTTTGATTTAAAGGATTGGATGGCAGAAAGTAGTTTGTTTTCCTATTTGCCAAGCGATGCGCTGTTTATCACGGATGAGCTGATTAACGAAAAGCAGGCAGATTATTGGTCACAAATTCAGCGCCGTTATGAAGAGCGCCGTCACGATATCGACAAGCCTATCGTTGCGCCTGAATTGTTGTATCTACTATCAAATAGTCTAAACGAGCATCTTAATCATTATCCGCGAGTGATATTGAGTGCGCGTAATGAGCTTGCGACCATGACTGATGTCGCTGCGATCGACAGCATTGATAACGATGACGCAACCTTAGCGTCTGAGCAACTATCGCTGACGCCAAAAAAACAGGGGCTAGTGACGCTAAGTGCGCAAGAGCCGCCACAACTATCAGTCAATCATCAAAAAGCCGAACCCCTTAGCGAACTGTTAGCGTTTTTAGAGTTGCAAGCGCAAACAGCAACACCTGTATTAATTGTGGCAGAAACGGCGGGACGGCGTGAAATTCTGATTGAACTGTTTAAAGGCAAAATAGATATTAAAGCTTATGATAGCTTTGAGGCATTTTTAGCAGCGGATAAATCGAAGAATAATAGTAATAAGTTACCGCAAGTCGGATTGACCATTGCGCCTATTGAACGCGGCGTTTACGTCCCTGAGCGCTTGGTGGTGATTAGTGAGACGCAATTATTTGGCCGGCAAGTGCTGCAAACGCGTCGTCGCCGGCAAAGTGGGGTATCAGAAGAGTTCTTGGTTAAAAGCGTCACCGAAATCACCGAAGGCAGTCCAGTGGTGCATATCGAGCATGGTATTGGGCGTTACAATGGCCTGATTACGCTCGATGTCGGCGATGGTGAGCAAGAGTTTATCCACCTAAAGTACGCTGATGACGCCAGTATCTATGTACCGGTTGCCAATTTACAAATGATTAATCGCTATAGTGGCGGAGATCCAGCGCTTGCGCCATTACATAAAATTGGCAGCGGTAAATGGGATAAAGCCAAGCAAAAGGCGCTTGAGCAAATCCATGACGTGGCGGCCGAACTGCTTAATATGCAAGCACGGCGCGAAGCGAAAGTCGGTATTCATTTTAAAATCGACCCATCACAGTATGAGTTATTTGCCAGTCAATTTGCCTTTGAAGAAACGCCGGATCAAGCCAATGCCATTCATGCAGTCATGGAAGACATGCGGCAGAACCAGCCGATGGATCGTCTTATTTGCGGTGATGTCGGTTTTGGTAAAACAGAAGTCGCTATGCGTGCGGCGTTCATTGCGGTGAGTGCCGGTTATCAAGTGGCGGTGTTGGTGCCGACAACCTTGCTCGCCGGTCAGCATGAAGACAATTTCCGTGACCGTTTCGCTGATTGGCCGGTACGTATCGAAACCTTGTCACGCTTTGGTGGTAAAAAGCATCAAGATACGGTGTTAACAGACCTCGCAGCGGGCAAGGTCGATATTGTTATCGGTACGCATAAACTTCTGCAACCTGATGTGAAGTTCTCTAATTTGGGTTTAATGATTGTCGATGAAGAACATCGTTTTGGCGTACGCCATAAAGAGCGTATCAAGGCGATTCAGACCGACGTCGATAGTATGTCAATGACCGCGACTCCAATCCCTAGAACGCTTAATATGGCGCTCTCAGGGATGCGTGATATGTCGATTATTGCCACCCCGCCTGCACGTCGTCTGGCGATTAAAACCTTTGTCATGCAAAAGACCGATGCCTTATTAAAAGAAGCCATCTTGCGTGAGCTACTACGTGGCGGACAGGTTTATCTATTGCATAATGATGTCGCCAGTATTGAGCGTATGGCAGAGACCGTCCGTGAACTGGTGCCTGAAGCACGAGTAGGGGTGGCGCATGGGCAAATGCAAGAGCGCCAACTTGAGCAAGTGATGCAGCAGTTTTATCATAAAAAGTTCAACGTGCTGATATGCTCGACCATTATCGAAACCGGTATTGATGTACCCAATGCCAATACTATTATCATTGAGCGCGCCGATAAGTTTGGCTTGGCGCAATTGCATCAGCTGCGAGGTCGCGTTGGTCGTAGTCATCATCAAGCCTATTGTTATTTGCTCGTACCTTCTATCAAAGGGCTTAAAGGCGATGCCAAACGCCGTCTGCACGCGATTGAACGCGCCAATACGTTGGGTGCAGGCTTTATGCTGGCAAGCGAAGACTTGGAGATTCGCGGCGCGGGTGAAATCCTTGGTAAACAGCAAAGCGGTAACATGCAAGCGATTGGCTTTAGCTTATATATGGATATGCTTGAGCGCGCAACCAAGGCGATTAAAGCCGGTAAAGAGCCAGATTTGAGTACGCCGCTGTCATTGACCAGTGAAATCAATTTGCACAGCTCAGCGCTAATACCAGAAGAATATTTGCACGATGTGCATCAGCGTTTATTGTTTTACAAACGTATTAGTAATGCTGATGATAAAGAAGCCTTGACCGATATCCGTACTGAAATGATTGACCGTTTTGGGACATTACCCGACCAGACTAAGCAATTATTTGCTATTCATGGACTGCGTATACAAGCTGAACCCTTAAAGATTAATAAGATTGATGCCAATAGCAGCAGCCTAACACTGGAATTTGCGCCTGATACGCCAGTCGATGCTTTAGCGATTATTCAGCTGATTCAAAAAGACGGTCGGCGCTATCGTATGAATGGCGCATCTGGTATACGCTATCAGGATGCCAATAAGCTGGCAACGCCGCAGCAGCGTGTCAGCGTCATTCAAGAACTGTTGCGCTATTTTAGCGAGCATACAGTGACAGAGTCTGCCTAGCTTTGTTTGTTTATATCGTTAAACTAAGCACATTTACGAAATCGTTTAAGTACAGCAAACTCTATACCTTAAGACAATCAGTCACGGCGCTATTTTATCGCTTGGATAACTGATAAAATAGCGACATCTTATATTTAGCCTGCTGTTTCTTTAAGCATAATGTTTTAAGCGTATTATATTTCAGTAAACTCAGTTCTGCTTTTCTGTATTTTAATTCCTTTTATTTGAGCGTCATAACAAGAGAACCGTCATTATGTTCCAACTTCATCATAAACTTGCAGCCGACAGTTTTTTAGTGGGTGATTTCCCATTATCAACCTGTCGTTTAATCAATGATTGTCAGTTTCCATGGTTAATATTGGTACCGCGGGTATCAGGTATCAAAGAATTGTACGAGCTATCTGAGGCAGACCAAGCGCAGTTTTTGCGTGAGTCGAGCTGGTTATCAAGCCAACTTGCTAAGACTTTCCAAGCAGATAAAATGAATGTCGCTGCCCTCGGTAATCAAGTACCGCAGCTACATTTTCATCATATCGTCCGCTATCAAAACGATATGCAATGGCCAAATCCAGTATGGGGCATTCCTGCCGTTCCTTATACCAAAGAAGTGTTGGCGCAAATGCAGCAAACGCTGATGATGGCGCTGCGTGGTCATCACCAAATGCCGTTCGATTGGCAAATGTAGTTAAGCTTTAGATAATGGTTGATAAATGTGACTTTAGTACTTTTTATTTAAGTCGTTTTATCTAAGCCATCTTATTTAAGTAAGTATGCTCAAAGTAAAATCATAGTAAAGTGGTTTTTAAGGGCAATTGAAGGTTTGGTTGCTATAAAATATTTTACATTTGTTTGTTAATCGTTATATTAGAGAGTGGGTTGGTTAAATGGATATAGCCAACTTATGTACTCGCAGTCGTTTTCGTGGATTGATGTACATTGGTAGTTATCAATATCAATAGTTATCATTGATTAAGCGCGCATCACAGGTTGCGGGATATTTAATCTTAGACTGAGATACTTCAGTTGAAGATTTTACTCTATGTTAAGGATAACAAATGGCTACTTCCTCTATCGCACCTCCACTATTACGACCTTTTATGTTACTCATCTCTATTTGTACCACTGTATTGAACCTAACGGCATGTGAGACGGATTCAACGGAGTCTGCTTCAACACAGTCGGCATCCATACAATCTGTGGCAGCCTTGTCCGATTCGAGGCCAACCATTAGCGAAAACGCTACTGCCGCAGCGGACAGCTCTGTCACGTTAAATCGTAGCGCTTCTGCTATGTCTATGCGAGCGATGCCGACAAGTCAGTATCTCGTTGGTAGTGGTAAGGCAGATATCACCGGAGCTGCTGCCGAAACTGGCATGTTTGGTTATGCGGCGGGGTAGGTGGTACAAGGTATCAACGACCGTTTGTACTCTTATGCTTTTATTATCGGCGAAGCGGACAAAAATACGGGCAAACGCGTCGTCTATGTATCAGCAGATATGGGCGCGATGTTTACCGCGGTAAAACTTGAGGTCATTAAACGTCTAAAAGCGGATTATGGTGACTTATATAACGATGACAATGTCATGCTCACCGCCACTCACACCCATGGGGGTAACGCCGGCTACTCACATCAGCAGCTGTATCAAATTGCCAGTACCGATGACACGCTAGCAGGCTATAGCAGCCAAAACTTCAATGCTATCGTCAATGGTATTGTCACCTCAATTAAACGCGCTCACGCTACCTTGACGCCAGGGACGCTATCTTTGGCGCAAGGCGAGCTAAAGGGTGCGACAGTCAATCGCTCGGATTTTGCCTATAACAATAATAACGACGTCAAAGATTTTGATAGTAATGTCAATGAAACCATGACCCAGCTGCGTCTTAATGACGCCGATGGCACCCCAGTGGGTCTGATCAATTGGTTTGCGCTGCATCCAACGAGTTTTAGTAATAAATTTATGCACCTAAGTGCTGATAACAAAGGCTTTACTCAGCGCGGCGCGGAAAAGATTTTTGGCGGAGCATCAGACAAGCCGTTTGTCGCAGCTTTTGCCAATGCTGATGAAGGCGATATGCTGGCGGCAGGTTGTAATGCCAATTCTAAACCGGGCTTTCAGGGTAGTGATAACGAGTGGGAAAATGTCAGACGGGATGGGCAGATGCAGCTGGATAAAGCGGTTGAGCTTTGGCATCAAGGCATGCCGGTTATTGGGCTCGTGGACGTACGCGCGCGCTGGATTGACTTAAAGGGCTATCAGGTCGATGGTAAATTCACCAATGGCGCAGGCAATAAAGTCTTATGTATGCCAGCTCGTGGTTACTCGTTTGCCGCTGGCGGGGAGAATGGCCCCTCGAACATACCTGGTATGTATGAGGGCATGACCCGAGAAAATTTCCGTATCAATGACGATATCAATAAAGTCGATCAATCGTTTTTGGGCAGTTTAACGCGCGGCGCGTTTGGTATAGTATCAACCGTCAGCCAAGATGATTGTCAGGCGGAAAAACAAGTCTTATTGCCAACGGGAAGCTGAAGCTGGGGCTGGATTAATACTCAGCAGCCGGTGCAACTGATGCGTATCGGTAATATCACTCTCGTTGCCATCCCTGCCGAGCCGACGACCATGGTTGGACGCCGGATGCGCGCTGCCGTGCTTGCTCAACTACAAGACTCGGGGGTTGATACCGTTATTATTAATGGTTTGGCGAATAACTATAGCGGCTATTTGAGCACGCGCGAAGAATTTGCTACTCAGCGTTACGAAGGCGCGTCTACTGAGTATGGTCCATATCAAATCGCTGCTTATATCCAAGAATACACGCGGCTGGCTGAAGCGCTGCGTGATGGTATAGAAGTCTATGACAGCGCCACACCGCCTGATCGCTCAGGCAAATCCTTTAATGAGCGGCCAGGCCAGGGGTGGTCTTCGACGATAAGCCTTTAAAACAAACTTGGGGACAAACCCTCACTCAGCCTAAAACCAGTTATCAAAAGGGTGACATTGCTACGGCAGTATTCCGCGGTGCTCATCCCAAAAATAATCTACGTACCGAAGACAGTTTCTTAAAAGTGCAGCGTCTTGACAATGGTAAATGGGTCCATTATCTGAGTGATAGTGATTTTGATACCACTTATACGTGGCAGCGCGAAGGAGCGGCTTATAGTAAAGCCATCATTGATTGGCGAATAGCTAAGGACACCCCAGCAGGCACTTATCGATTGACCCATCAAGGCGACTAGAAGAGCAGTTGGACGCATAAAATTAAGCCTTATTCAGGCGTTTCTAATAGTTTTAGTGTGCAATAATTACCTTATTCAAATAGTTGTTGAGTATGGGCTTATATTTATTTTTCACTTCACAAAAGTCAGATAGATGTTATCTGGCTTTTTTGTCTTTGTCATGGTTATTAACTCAAGTCGTTTTTAATGCAAATAGTTTTTATTAATCATGAGCTTTACACTGCTTTTTATGGCTAATAAGCGACAAGTGGTATGCTTTTACTTACCAGTGTCCTAGGTAAGAAGGCATTAAAGCCGTATAATAGGTAGATTTCCTATCTACTTATATTATCAAGTGTTGATAAAGCGTTTTACTTATTAATGTATTTACTTGCTAAGTTAAGGGCTTAGCAACCTGAAAGCTTATTAACCTAAGTACTTATTAATCTAAAGACTGCGCAAAAACATATGTTGATAGAAAATCCGCTTTAATTTTTATTCAAACCTTCGACAGTTTTCCTTTAAGCGAACCTTGACTATGGTATTTTTTGAAACCACAAGCCCAAAGATTCCTGTACAGGGTGGTAGTAATAGCAATGCCTATCGATTTGATTATCCAGAAATTTTTGTTTTAATACTAACGGTTATATTGCTCGCAATACATTACAACTTTAGTCCGACGTCGATGGCGCTCGCTGTCGTGGTTTGTCTGCCGAGTTTGCTGATTTTAATCTATAACTATCGCTGGCCAGCCAGTTTTTGGACGTCTAACATTGTTATTATTTTATCTTCAGCGGTCATAGGTTCGATACAGTTTTGTGCAGTGATTTCGCTCAGTCTAGCAGCGCTCATCGGTATGCGAATTATTCTTAGTAGCCCTGAAAACCATCTTAAACTTCTCGCTGCATCAGTAGTGACGGTCATTGTCTTTTATTACGTCAGTGTGACTTTAAATAGTACTGAGATGGACTGTCACGACAGCTTTGTTACCCCTGCGGTGTTATTGGCCAGTATGATTGTGATACTGTGCCATTTTCGCCATGTTTATCGTGATTATGTAGATTATAAAGCGCGAGCGCGGCAAGCGGCTGGACGTTTAAATACCATGGTTTCTGTCATTAATAAACTGACGCGCTTTGTACCGCCGCAAGTTTGGGAACCAATCGTTAAATCTGACAGTCCCGTTAGCGTCGAAAATAAACGTGCCAAGCTGACGATGATGTTTTCAGATATTGTCGGCTTTACAGAATTGTCCGATAGTTTGAGCGCTGACAATTTGGCGGACATTCTAAATACCTATATGCACTGTATGACGTTAATCGCCAATAAGCACGGCGCGGTGTTGGATAAGTTTATCGGCGATGGGATGGTGTGCTTTTTTGGCGAGCCGAACAGTCGAGGGCCGCGCCAAGATGCGCTCGATTGTGTGGCAATGGCGATAGATATGCGCCGTGAAATGCGCACTTTACGGCAAAAATGGCGGCTGCTCGGTTTCGAGGGTTTGTATATTCGTATTGGTATTGCCACTGGCTACTGTCACGTCGGCAATTTTGGCAGTAATAACCGTTTGAGCTATACGCTGATTGGTAAAGAGGCCAACCTTGCGTCAAGGCTTGAGGCAGTCGCGGGTAAAGGCCAGATATTTATTAGCGAAAGTACCCATGACTATATTTCGCATGATTATGACTGTGAATATGTCGGTGCTTTTCAGCTCAAAGGTTTTGATAATAAGGTAAGCGCGTGGCAAGTACGCGACCCCGATGAAAATAAAGGTCAGTTGTCAAAATGGGTGGATCATACGCTACCTGGTTTTAATTTGCATTTGAACTTTAAAGACATGCAAAATAATGACTATCAAGATATCAGAAATCGCTTGAATCTAGCCCTTGCCCGTATCGAGCAAGAAGAGCAAGCAGCGCTGCTTGAGATAGTAGCAGAAAGTAAGCAGGAAAATATCAGTCATAATTAGGTACAGATTGATTGCGACTTGAAAGTATTTATAAAAATAAAAATCCAGTTATTTATCATAACTGGATTTTTTAGTTTCATTTCATGGTTCAGCTTTATTATTTAATGATTTTCTTTCGCATGGTTTAAGGTGTATTTAGGAATCTCAATCGTTAAATCGTCATCTTCAAGCATCACTTGGCACGATAGGCGTGAATCAGGCTCCAGACCCCACGCGCGGTCCAATAAATCCGCTTCGATATCGTCCATCTCATCTAAGGTGTTAAAGCCTTTACGTACCACGACATGGCAAGTGGTACAGGCTTTTGACATCTCACAAGCATGTTCAATCTTGATGCCTTTTTCAAGTAGCGCTTTACATAAGTTTTTGCCCGATTCTAGCTCGACTTCGGTGCCTTCTGGGCAGATTTCATGATGAGGTAATATTGTAATTTTTGGCATAAGTTGTTTGTCCGCTGCTAATCAATTAAAAAATAAAAAGGGTCAACCTAGTACAGTTGCTAAGTGAGTGTCTTAAGCGCATAGCGTATACATGGTATTTGCTACCAATCTTGCGCACTGGTGCCTGACATGCTGGCTTTTACGCTTTGATTCATAATACGCGCCGCAAAAGCATCACTATGTGGTTTGAGTTTGGCTTGTGCGTCTTCGATAACGGCTAAATCATCCGTGCTAAGCGCCGTTTGTAGGGCTTGCATGCTTTCGGTTAATGACTGCTGATCTTCAGATGAGATTAAAGCAGAAAACTCATTAAGCGCCGACTGTAGCGCCAGTAACTCACGTTCCGCTTCTACTTTGGTCTCGATTAAAGAGCGCGCATTTTTGTCTTCTTCCGCGTATTTAAAGCCTGCGATCAATAATTGCTCTTTTTGCTCATCAGACAAACCATAAGAAGGCACAATCTCAATTTTACTTTCGGTCTTAGTGGTTGTTTCTTGCGCACTGACGGTCAGCTGGCCATTGGCATCAATACTAAAGGTCACTTCAATACGCGCAAAGCCTGCTTTCATAGGCGGAATGCCGTATAGCTCAAAGCGCCCAAGTGAACGGCAGTTCTCGACTGTCTCACGCTCGCCTTGTACCACGTGAATGACCATGCCCGTCTGACCATCTTGATAAGTGGTAAAGACTTGGCGTTTCTTAACTGGAATGGGGGTGTTACGCGGTATTAGGACTTCAACTAAGCCGCCCATAGTTTCAAGACCAAGCGATAATGGCGTCACATCAAGCAGTAATAAGCTGTTATCACTGTCACCATTGACCAATTGGTGTGCGGTTTGGGCAGCGCCTAAGGCCACGACTTCATCTGGATTTAAGCGGCAAAGTGGCTCTCTTGCAAAAAAATTTGCGACTACTTGTTGAATCGCAGGCATACGTGTCGAGCCACCAACCAAAATGACTTCATCTAAATCGGCGGCAGACAACTTAGCATCACGTAGCACTTGCTCGCAGACGCTTAATGTACGGCGACTGACAGGCTCTGCAATTGTTATCAAATCGTCGCGGCGTAACACACCTCGAAAAGAGCGCTCATTGACAACAATGTCGATATCGACTTGCTCAGCATCGGTCAATGCTTGTTTATAGCTTTTTGCTTGCTGAGCAAGTATGGATTTGTCGTGCAGGCTCACGTCTTTAGGGTCAATATTTAACTGCTTAATCAGCCAATTGGTCAATAAGCGATCGATATCATCACCGCCAAGCGCACTATTGCCGCCCGTCGCTAATACTTCGAATACGCCATCGCTAAGCTTTAATATAGACACATCAAAGGTGCCACCGCCTAAATCATAGATGAGGTAGTAGTTTTCACTCTTGTCAGTGTTAGGCTGATCAAGACCGTAGGCAACGGCGGCCGCGGTTGGCTCATTTAATAAACGCAAAACGTTAATACCAGCAGCTTGTGCGGCATCTTTGGTGGCTTGACGCTGCGCTTCATCAAAATAGGCGGGCACAGTAATCACCGCACCTTGTATGCTGTCATCTGGCAAAGCGCTTGCGGCACGTTGCTCTAGCGCGGCTAAAATACGCGCTGACACTTCAACAGGAGAGACTTCACCTTGCGCCGTCACAAAAGCTGGCATGGCATCTTCGCTGCCACTTAACTCATAGGGATGGGAGAATTTAATATCGGCTTGACTACGGCCCATAAAGCGCTTAGCCGAGACGATGGTATTTTTTGGATCATCTGCTAAATGGGTAAGGGCATCATAGCCAACTAAAGGCTTGCCAGCACTTGGATAGTAGACCACCGACGGCAACAAAGTATCGGTCGTTGTATCGGCTTGCAAAACTTGCGCCTTGCCTGAGCGTACCACAGCGACCAATGAGCGCGTCGTACCAAGGTCAATTCCTAGGCCAAAACGATGCTGGTGAGGTTGGGCACTTTGATTGGGTTCGGCAATTTGCAATAAAGACATAAGAAAACTCAAAGATAAAATGAATTAAGAGAAATGGTACAAATACAATATATGGTTGACTAGTATTTAATGTTTACAATTATACGGCATAGTAGTGGTTATTTTAACCTTAGCTACATATAGGCTTGTTACCCGCGAAGTTAAACAATTCAAATGAATTAGTATGACGTTAAACATATAAATCATCGTCATCTAAATGCTCAGCAGAAGCGACTTCATCAAGCCCCGTAGTAACATCGGCATCTAATTTCACCAAAAATTTTAATTTTTGCGTGGCATCAATCGCCGTTTGCCAATCTTGGCTCTGATAAGCACTATCAAAACGCTCAGATTGTTTATTTAGACGCACGGTAATCTGCGGATTTAGTTGCTTTAGCACGGCAAGCTCTTTGCCTTCAATCGCATCGTCCAAATCCATACGCATTTGCATCGCATCTTCTAAGAAGTCCAAGTCGGCAATAGAATGCTCTAAGTTTTGCGCTTGCCCAGCGATATCTAACAAATAGCTGGCGCGACTGTCAGGGTCTCTTAACGTTTGATAAGCTTGGTTAATCAGCGCAGAAGCTTGCTCTGATTGCTGCCTAGCTTGTGCGCTATCCGCTACATTTTTGCTATCAGCGACAAGATTGTCCGGATGATAACGTTTTTGTAGCAGACGCAGCTGTTGATCAAGGCGCTCTTGGTTGACCGCAAACTGTACAGGTTGCTCAAAAAGAGCAAAGAAGTTATCAAACTGTGCGTCTGGCGTGATGTCTGTCATAGCGTCTACCTTTGTTTTTATTTATTCTTGTGAAGACTTGCTTTTACTTATGCACTGTTTTGTTTACTGTCTGTTTTAAATACTGGTCTTTTAAAGTTCAGTACTTACTCAGTATCTAAGCGCTAACTCAGGTTTTAGGTGCTAAGCGCTCGTATATCAATCGTTTAGCGCGCTTTGGTTTAGAGCTTTAGACGGTAAACGATTCACCGCAGCCACATTCACCTTTTTGATTGGGATTGGTGAATTTAAAGCCTTCATTGAGACCTTCTTTTTCATAATCCATTACTAAGCCATCTAAATAAACCAAGCTTTTAGGATCAATAAAAATATTGACGCCACGGCTTTCATAACGGGTGTCGTTTTCGTCAGGCGTGTCAACAAACTCTAGCACGTAAGCCAAGCCTGAGCAGCCCGCTGTACGAATGCCTACTCGAATGCCTTCACCTTTACCGCGATTGTCCAAAAAGTCTTGAACATGCTGAGCGGCGCGTTCTGTCATTTCAATCATGCCAACTCCCATTGACTATCAATAATTGAGATAATAATTGCGGCAAAAGCGTTTTTATCAACACCACTGCCAATAAAGCGTTAAAAATAAATAAAAGGTGACAATTACATGAGCGTTATTGTCACCTTAGGGGCGTTAGTAGCTTCTAACGTCGTATTACTCATGTTTGTTTTCAAATTCGCTACTTGCGCCTATTATATAAATAAGCGCAAGGCTTTATATAAATTTAGCTGGTTGCTTCTTCTGTTACTGCCGCAGCTGTACCATGCTTACCTTTATAGTCGCTAATGGCGGCTTTAATGGCGTCTTCTGCAAGGACTGAGCAATGCACTTTTACCGGTGGTAATGCCAATTCTTCAGCGATATCCATATTTTTGATCTCGCCAGCTTGGTCCAAGCTTTTGCCTTTTAGCCACTCGGTGACAAGCGAGCTTGAAGCAATCGCTGAACCGCAGCCATAGGTTTTAAAGCGTGCATCTTCGATGATACCGTTGTCATCGACTTGGATTTGTAGGCGCATCACATCGCCACAGGCTGGGGCGCCAACCATACCCGTACCAACGTTTTTGGCATTTTTGTCAAGATTGCCGACGTTGCGTGGGTTTTCGTAATGATCAATAACTTGGTCACTATAGGCCATGGGGTTTTCTCCTAGTTAGATGATGAGTAGCCACTTAAATGTTAAGTTATATAAGTAACTTTCCAAATAACTCACTTATTAAGTTTAAATGTCTGTCTACTCATCGATAATTGGGGTCAAACACATATTATAAAAATGCTATTTATAATTGTCTGATGAATTATTTGGTTTAATGCTTATACCTGATAACCATTAAACCTTTTTACTATTAAAATTTTATGAATAAATATTAATGCTCAGACCATTCTACCGAGTCTAAATCAACGCCTTCTTGATACATATCCCAAAGTGGCGATAGGGCGCGTAATTTGTCTACCGCTTCATGCATCTGTTTTACCACGGTATCGATATCTTCTTCGGTGGTATAACGACCAAAGCTAAAGCGGATTGAACTATGGGCCAACTCATCTGGGCGACCGATGGCGCGCAATACATACGATGGCTCAAGCGTCGCTGAAGTACAGGCTGAACCTGATGAAACCGCCAAGTCTTTTAGCGACATCATCAGTGACTCGCCTTCAACAAAGTTAAAGCTGATGTTAATGATGTTAGGCACGCTGTTCTCTAAATCACCGTTTAGATAAATCTCTTCAATATCTTGTAGACCGTCCCACAGTTTTTGGCGCAGCTTTGCCACATGAGCATGGTCTTCTTCATAACGCTCATTGGCCAATGCAAATGCCGCACCTAGCCCAACAATTTGGTGCGTCGGCAAAGTACCTGAACGCATACCGCGCTCATGACCACCACCATGCTGCTCAGCTTTTAGGCGAATACGAGGTTTACGGCGAACAAATAGCGCACCGATACCTTTAGGGCCATACGCTTTATGACCTGAAAAACTCATCAAGTCAATTTTCATCTCTTCAAGATTAACAGGTATTTTACCAACAGACTGCGCACCATCGACATGGAACACAACGCCTGCTTTTCGAGTGATCTCACCAATCGCGGCAACATCGGTAATGGTACCAAGCTCATTATTAACCATCATCAATGACACTAAAATCGTATCATCACGTAGTGCTTCTTGCACTTGCTCTGGCAAAATCAAGCCCGTACCAGCTTGTGGCTCAAGGTAAGTAATCTCAAAACCTTCTTGTTCAAGCTCACGGCAAGTATCTAATACCGCTTTATGCTCAATTTTACTGGTAATGATGTGCTTGCCGCGCGACTGATAAAAATGTGCCGCACCTTTAATAGCTAGGTTATCTGATTCTGTCGCGCCCGAGGTAAAGACGATTTCGCGTGGATCCGCATGAATCACTTCAGCGACTTGCTGACGAGCCGTTTCTACCGCTTCTTCTGCTTGCCAGCCATAGCCATGTGAGCGTGATGCTGGGTTACCAAAGATGCCGTCTACTGTCAGATATTCGCTCATCTTGGCAGCGACTGACTTAGCAACTGGCGTAGTGGCGGCATAATCTAAGTATATAAGGTTGTTATGTTGGCTCATGCTGGGTTTGCCTCGCTGGTCGATAGGGTAATAGTATTGATGTCTTTCATAGAAGTTTCTTTTGGAAAAGAGAGGTGCTGACGGTCTGAGACTGACTGCACGTGTTCCATGTCTAATAATTGCGCTAATGTTATATTTTTCAAGTATTGTTCGACATGATTTGATAAAGCGCACCATAAATCATGCGTTAGGCACATTGTACCACTTTGACAATCACCGCGTCCGCCGCACTGCATCGCATCGACAGATTCATCGACGGCAGAAATGATGCTCATCACATCAATCTGATCAAGCGGCTTGGCTAAATGATAACCGCCTGCCGCGCCGCGGATACTGGTGACCAAACCGCGCTTACGAAGCTTGGAAAATAACTGTTCAAGATAAGAGATAGATATCGATTGCCGCTTAGCAATGTCAGATAAAGAGACGGCGCTGTCTTGTTGGCTGGTTTGCAAAGCCAAATCAAGTAAAGCGGTCACGGCGTATCTGCCTCGAGTAGTCAAACGCATGTGTTATCTCCAATCCTTTTTATAAAAAGTTTATTTAACAACGAACTTAGTCTTGTCGTATTCCAAAAGTGCATGGTTATCAATAGGTTCTTTATAGATTTAATAGATTTATAATCGACTTATTGGCCGCTGACGGTTAGTAACTCGCCGTACTTGCGCTTCTATTTAGGAAAATCATCTATCGACTAAGTGGTGTCTTGTCGCTATTAAACAGCAGATGGTTTACCCGATGTGTGCAACGATGGGGTAATTATACTCAATCCCGAGTAATTTAGTCAAGATTAAAGTGTGGTTGAATGGTGAGTGCGACTTATTCCTATCATTGATAAAAACAATGATAGGAAATATTAAGGCTTAAAAGAGAATAAATACGCGAACGCGCAGGATATGAATTACAGAAGGGATGCAAGAGCGCTTAACAAGCCTACATCCTATTAAACGCGATACAAGGTTAGAAAAATAACTTTAAAAACACGTTATCACTGCAGTTAGTAAGGCATTAGGTCATGATAAATAAAGCAATAATGGCAGCGATAGCGATTACCGCAAAAATAATTGCGATAATGATAAAGGTCTTCTGCTTGCTTTGCAGTTCTTTAACCGTGGTTTCAAGTTCACGGTTTTTAATGGTCAAGGTGTTGATTTGAGTTTGCTGCTCCTTAATACGCAGCTTATAACTCTCCTTTTTTTCTGCCATTTCGGCTTCAGTAGGTTTGGTCTTACTTTTACCGCCCTTAATCTTTTTAATCAGCCCTTGAATTAAGCTACCAAAACCAAGCTGCATAATAAACTGCTTGACCAGCTGTACTTGCACCGCCTCACCGCGCATTTGCAGCTTTTCAGTCGACTCAGTATCGTGGGTGATGATGGCGTTAATCACCTGAACGCTATAAGCGTTGATAATAACGTCAGGCTCACTACGGCCGATAGGCAATCTATCGTCTAATAACACCCCTTTGGTAGTAAAGGTAGCGAAAACCTCTACATGAGGCAAGTATAACCTAAGCGCGACGACCGTCTCTTGCTTAGCGAGTGGATAAGCGGCTTTACGGAGTTCTGGGTCTAAACGTAACAGCAGGGTCAGCGCCGACTCGATAAACACCAATATGATATTAAGAAAAGAGTGAGACAACGTAGAACGCTTCATGTAAATAATCCGTTTTTATTGTTTAAGTTAAAGATAAAAGGACAAACAAATATCAAAATCAACCCAAAATGTACAATGCAATCGCGCTTATAGTAACGCCTTTAGTATAAAAAGTAACGCACGTTTCTGTCAGTTGGTCAGTCACTACCTTATAATTTGCTCATCTATAAAGACACCAAAATTTATGACTGGTAATGCATTAGTTGGGCTTGGCAGCCGTTTTTCGATCCAAGTTTATGCTTTAGTTTTTAATTTTGCTTGTTAGTATAAAAACTGAGTTTTGGCACCTGCATCATATTTGAGTATTTAGGTTATAAAGGCAAAATGCATAAAAGAGCCAATACAAAGATAGGTGCTTTATTTGATAGGTGCTTTATTTCGTTAAATTCTATAAGCTAAAGTAGCGATTTAATAGAAAATTTGCAGCAGTTTTAAGTAACATTGAGTGTCAAATACGTAGTAGAGTGCACAAAAATATGTAAAATCGCTTGCGCTCCTTATGCTGCCTTGATATAAAGGCGTTAACAAAGCGAAACCTGTTTATGCGTGAGGCCAGTGGTTTTTATTGCTTAAGTACTCTGAGAGCGATACAATACTTGGCGTGAGCGTTTTTTACCCCCTAAAACTTGAAGGAAATTTTATGAATAAGTCAGAATTAATTGATAGTATCGCCGAAAAAAGTGGTCTAAATAAAACTCAAGCTGGCGAAGCTTTGAATGCAGTAATGGAAAGTGTTGGTGAAGCGCTAGAAGCTGGCGACAGCATCTCATTGGTTGGTTTTGGTACTTTTAGCGTAAAAGACCGTAAAGCGCGTACTGGCCGTAACCCTAAGACTGGTGAAGAACTTAGCATTCCAGCAAGCAAAGTACCAAGCTTTAAAGCCGGTAAAAACCTAAAAGAGCGTTTAAACTAAGCCGCTTTGTTTAAGCTGTACTCTTTTTAGCTATTCTATAATAAGATAATCAAATGCTCGTTGACGACGTGATACACGAATAAAAACAGCGTTGGTTGGCAGTAAAACAATAGATAGCAACTCATGACTTAACGATTCATTAAATCATGAGCGAATGAGCAAAAAAGCACCTAGAGATTAGGTGCTTTTTTTAATGCTGGAATTTGTAGCTTTAAGTGGCAATAGTCGCCTGAATATTTTGAGTATATATCAAAAATCACGTATCATAGGGCGCGCGATAGCGGTGTTGTATAAACAAGTATTTTTATTAAATCTTGTTATAAACTTCGTCAATCAGCCTTATTTTACAGCGATAAAATGCACACGTTCTTCTTCTTACCATTGCCTGCTTATACAGCGTTGATATTATTAATAGTATTACAATGGTCTTTCATCAATATAGGTTAATAAAGCAGAGATAACTATGGATAAATTGCGCGATTTCTTAAAAAGCTGGCCGGGTCGCATTTTATTGATTTTGTGCCTATCGCCGCTCGCTCTATTGGGTGTCGAAAGCTACTTTAGCGGCGGTGTCGATCCCAACCAAATCGCTCAAGTAGGTGACAAAAGCGTGGGGCTGTCCGAGTATCAAACTGCTGTCAATAACCGCCGTACTGAGCTTTTGGATCAAGTTGATGATGTCAGTTTGTTAAATGAAGATGTGCTGCACGAGCAAGTCCTAAAAGGACTGATTGATCGCACGTTGCTAGAGCAGCAGGCCGGCAAGCTTGGCATGACGGTTTCTGATGACACCATCAATCGTTTACTGCGCCAAGAAGAAATCTTTAAAGATGCAGAGGGCAATTTTTCTAACGAGCAGTTTGCAAACTTTTTACGTCAGCGCAATATGACAAAAAACCAGCTGTTTGCTGAGTTTCGCAATCAGTTGAGCCTAGACCAGCTCAATGCCAGTATCGTTGGTACCGCAGTTTATCCGATGCAAGCGGTCAGTCAGTTGATTGATTTGCAGCTAGAGTCGCGCAATATTTGGCTGCATCGTTTTAAATGGCAAGATTATGCTGAGCAAGTAAAGTTGAGCAAGGGTGATATTCAAGCCTATTATGATGCTAATAAAGACAAACTTAAAAGTGCGGCCATGGTCGACTTGGCTTACTTACAACTGACTCCGCAAGCGATTGAAGTTAATGAAGTCACCCAAGAAGATTTGCAGCAGCAATATGAAGCCTATAAGCAAAGTCTTGCTATCGTAGATGAGCGCAAAATCAGTCAAATCCTGCTAACGGGTAAAGATGCCAAAGCACGCGCGGATAAAATTAAAGCCCGCCTTGCGAAAGGTGAATCATTTGCTAAAGTTGCGAAAGCCGAGTCAGATGATCCAACAGGCGAAACAGGCGGCGATATCGGACGTTTTAACCCAGCGGTATTTGGTAATGATGCACCAGCCGTGGAAGAAGCGCTTGCAGGCTTGAGCGTTGGTGATGTCAGTGCTCCTGTAAAGACCAGCTTTGGCTATCAGATATTTACCGTGACTGAGGACAATGGTAGCAAGATACCAAGTCTAGAGAGTATGCGTGCAGAGCTAACCGCTAAAGCGAAAGAATATAAACGCCAGGAAATGTATACCGATAAAGTTACAGCGATTAATGACTTGGCAGCAGATGGCTTTAGTATTGAAGATATCGCTCAGCAAGAAAATGTGCCATTAAAACGAATTAAAGATTATCGTAAAGAAAACAACCAATCTGCTTTGGCGCAGCCGGCGGTGATTAAGCAAGCGTTTGATGAATTTACCATTCAAGACCAAGCGGTGACTGCGGGTATTGAGGTTGGTAATGGTACAGTCTGGGTACAACCAAGCAACTATCGTCCGACTAAGACGTTGTCTTTGACAGCAGCGACGCCAAGAATCACGCAGATATTGCGTCAACAAAAAGCAACGGCACTGGCATTACAAGAAGCGAAGAAACTAGCTGCCACTATTAAAACGCCTGCTGATATTGCGAAGCAGCCTGTGAAGTTGCAAGCGTTGGGCGAAATAAACCGTCAAACCACGCAATTGAGCGAAAAAGAGCGCGGCTTAGCCTTTAGTCAGCAAGCGGCAGCCAATGGCGTCGTGGCGGTAGCGAGTGAGACTGAGACGGGCGCGACGTTATTGGTCGGTGATCGCATCAAAACAGAGCAGCAATCGCCGCTATCTGATGCCCAAAGGGCACAAACTGCCGCCATTATTCGTGATAATTTGGGTCAAGATCAGCTGCAAGATTACCTAGATTATCTACGCATGGTCTATAAAGTTGAGATTAACGAAGCCAATATGGCCAATGCGCAAGGACGTTAAGCGATCTATAAGGCATTTGTTAAACCCTTTTTTTAATAAGCCCTAAATACAAAAAAGCCACTATCAATAGTGGCTTTTTTTATGCGTTACAATTTTTATTTACTCTTAACGCTGTTGTTTTAACAGCATTATCTTAACCACTGATTAATGGCGGAAGTGGCGCATACCAGTGAAGACCATGGCGATACCATGCTCATTGGCGGCAGCAATCGTTTCGTCATCACGCATAGAGCCGCCTGGTTGGATGATAGCAGCAATACCGACTTCAGCAGCGTTATCGATACCATCACGGAACGGGAAAAAGGCATCTGATGCCATTACCGCGCCTTCGGTAGCAAGACCGGCATGCTCAGCTTTGATAGCGGCGATACGTGCTGAATTGACGCGGCTCATTTGACCGGCGCCGACACCGATAGTGCGTTGACCTTTGGCATAAACAATGGCGTTAGATTTGACGTATTTAGCGACATTCCAGCTAAATAACAAATCAGCAATCTGTGCTTCGGTTGGCTGGACGTCGGTAACGATTTTTAAATCGTTGGCGGTAATAAGGCCCAAATCTTGCTCTTGCACCAACAAACCACCATTGACGCGTTTATAATCAAGCTGGCTATCGCGCTGCTCAGGCGTTGGCAACTCGCCACAGACTAAGACGCGGACGTTTTTCTTAGCAGCGGTCGCCTCCAAAACGCCATCTTCGATACTTGGGGCAATGATGACTTCGACAAATTGATTGTCAATAATGGCTTTGGCTGCAGCAAGCGTAAGCTCGCGGTTAAAGGCGATAATACCACCAAAAGATGACTCAGGGTCGGTACTAAAAGCGGTGCGGTAAGCCGTGACTTGATCGCTATCTACGGCAACTCCGCAAGGATTGGCGTGTTTTACAATCACGCAAGCGGGCGCACTAAAGGCTTTAACACATTCAAGAGCAGCATCGGTATCGGCGATATTGTTATAAGAGAGCTCTTTACCTTGCAATTGCTGCGCGGTTGCAATAGAGGCTTGCTGGCTTTTTAGCGCATGGTTTTCGACATAAAAAGCCGCTTTTTGATGCGGGTTTTCGCCGTAGCGTAGGTCTTGCACTTTTTCTAATTGGACGTTAAAGGTACGAGAGAAATTCTCTGCCTCTTGGTTTTCATTCACGCGGCTGCCCAAGAAATTGGCAATCATTCCGTCGTATTGCGCGGTATGTTCAAAGGCTTTGACTGCTAAATCGTAACGTAGGGCAGCGGTTAGAGTCGTTCCATCGCCTAATGCTTCAAGCACGCGCGTATAATCAGCAGGGTCAGTCACAATACCAACGTGAGCGTGGTTTTTTGCGGCTGAGCGTACCATAGTAGGGCCGCCAATATCGATGTTTTCGATCGCATCGTTCATGGTGACGTCGCTACGTGCAATCGTCTCTGCAAACGGGTAAAGATTGACGACGACCAAATCAATGCGCTCAATAGCGTGCTCATTCATGACGCTGTCATCGGTACCGCGGCGTCCTAAAATACCGCCATGAATCTTAGGATGCAAGGTTTTAACGCGGCCGTCCATCATTTCAGGGAAGCCCGTATAGTCTGAAACTTCAGTGACGGCGACGTTGTTTTCTGCCAGCAAGCGGTAAGTACCGCCAGTCGATAATAAACCAAAACCAGCTTTAAGCAAGCCTTGGGCGAATTCTACGATATTTGACTTATCGGAAACCGATAGTAGGGCAAGGGGAGTTGTACTCATAAGAAAATTTCCATAAAAAAAGCCTGACGTAAACGTCTGGCAAGGTAATAATGGCAAGCAGTGCAGAGCATATCGGGTTTGATAAGATCATAAACTATAAACGTGCCATACAATTGAATGTCGGTTAGCAGGGCTAATAAGGGCGGTGAGTGTAGTATTTGGTCGTCGTAAATAACAGCGACTGGCATAAAGCCATAGATTACATTAAGCCATAAGTTTTGAGCTTTTTACGTAGCGTACCGCGATTGAGACCTAAGATTTGCGCACACTTGGTCTGATTGCCGCGGCACTTTTCGAGCACGACTGACAATAGTGGCTGCTCTATCTCTTTTAAAATAAGCTCATATAAGTCGGTTGGCATCTCATCATCGAGCATCGCAAAATACTGCCGCACCACGCGCTCTACATGCACACGTAACGGTTGGTGCGCATGAAGGCTATTGTCTAAGGAAGCTTCTACCTTATGGATAGAGCGATGATAGCCGTCTTTATAATCAGCAGAGCTCTCAATATCCTGGTCAAAATGAGTGGCATTATACGGTGCATGTGGTGGCATAAGATAATGTCCTTAAGCGTAAGCGTAAACCATAAGGCGTTTAAGCACTATTATAACAAAGTCAACGCCTATCAGAACAATAGATTGGGTATTACCCTATTATTACTCTAGGCTTGACGCTATTTATTGTCATTTATGACGACAGATTTAAAACATTTAGGACAAATTTGATAAAAGAGTAAAACTTTTGAATAAATTTTATTGCTTATAAATGGCATTTTACCAAGCCGAATGTTAATAAATAGGCTCGGCGTTTACTTTGTCGATTTGAGCATTGGCGACTGGGATGGTAAATAACAGCTGTTTGCGACTTGTTGCGCCCAATTGGCTCTGTGTACTGAGTAGATAATCTTGCGGTGCTGCAATAAATTCGCCGATAAGTGCATCAGTACCATAAACACTGACTTTCACATGCGGAAGGAGTTGTGCTTGGGTGCTTTGGTTGTTTAAGGTGATGCTGATATCACTAAAGGTGTTGGCAGTCTTGATGCGGCTAGGTTGATGAGTGATATCGCTTGTACTCAAAGCCGCTAGATTGGCGCTAGGTAAGCTACAAGCGGCGATGGCACATACTTTTTGCAAGCGCTCAGCATGGGTAGGATTTTTAACCAAGCTATCTAAATTAAAAATGACATACTGCGCAAAAAGTAGCAGCGCTAATACCAAACATCCAAGTGTCCAGAGTAATGAAGCAAGCGAGCGCTTAGCAGGTGTTGGTGAAAACTTGGCTTGTGCTTGCTGCCTTTTAAGGCGTGCGGCCTGCGTGTTGTCTTCGTCTTTGATAGAAACGCCCATGCTTGCCAGCAGCGCTGATAAATCTGTGTCTTTTCTTGGACTATGATCGTCTTCGTTTTCATTTTGTTCTTTGAGCAATTTTTCAAGCCAAGACTCATCGCTATTATCATCGATACTGGCATGGATGTCATTAGCTGCCGCTGAGCTAAGGGCTACTTGGGCAGCTGATGCTGACTCTTTTATAAGAGCGTTTGCTAAAGAGGGGTTTTCTATGGGACTAACAGAGGCGTGAGCGCTTTTATCTAACTTTGTTGCTGTGCTTTTTGGCAGCTTATCACTACTGTTCGTGGTTGAGGTAGGGGTGCTATCCGCTACTTGCGTTAGCCAAGCGTCCATACTGTCGAGCGAACCGTATTCTAAATCTTCCTCTTCAAAATCTGCAATATCCATATCATCGTGAATCAACTGATCATCTATCAAATCTTCTTCAGCCATATCATCATGGATAAGAATATCTGCATCTTCTGGTTCAGAGGTGACGTTTGGCTTGGTTGTGGCTTTTGCTTCTGGTGTAACGGTAGACGTTTGCTTAATAGAAGTATTGGCGGTAGTGGATGCATCAGATTGAGCTTCATGCCCCATAGTGTCAGCAGTCGGCTCTGTATCATTCGTGACAATAAGGTTGTTATTGACCAAAAAACTGTGTTGACAATGTTCACAGCAAACATTGGCTGTTTTTTGGTTTAACTGTGTTTTTTTAATATTAAAAATAGCATGACAATGAGGGCACTGGGTTTTGATTGGCGTAGTCATAAGGTCGAATCCAAAAAGGTATCAGTATTAATACCGCATAATCACTTACCAATCGCTACCAGTTTTTTATGTCGTTTTTTATATAGTAATCATCATAATTTTCAGGCAACGATAGAGCAGCGTTAAATACACAACATTATTTAACTGCTCCTCTATCGTAACAGATGTAATTAAATGTTGCTACCCTGTAAATGTACCAGATAAACGCTGCCAATGTTGATCTTCTTGCGCGGTAAAAGCATGCTTAGGATCGAGCGCAAAGTAAGGCTGATATGCTTCGCTGACTTGCTCAGTTTGCGATTCAATCAAACCTGCTAACACGATACGGCTTTTGGGTGCCATCAAGGTCGCAAAATAAGGTGCTAAACCAATGAGTGGCTTGGCTAAAATATTGGCAACCATGATTTCTACAGGTTTCATATCGTTTTGTTGCCAGTAATTATTAAAGTCCTCTGGCAAAAATGCTTGCAGGCGGTCATCAACGTGATTGCGTGCCGCATTTTGATTGGTCGCAAGTACGGCTTGGGGGTCAATATCCACCGCATAAACTTGACGCGCGCCCAATAACAGCGCCGCAATCCCTAAAATACCGGAGCCGCAGCCGTAATCGATCACAACTTTATCGGTCAGGTCTTGCTCGGTCAGCCAATCAAGACAGAGGCGAGTAGTGGCATGGTAGCCAGTACCAAAAGCCAAACCGGGGTCCATAATAATATTGGTAGCGTCAGGGTTCGGCGGTGTTAGCCAATTAGGCACAATCCATAAGTTATTGGCGCACTCGATTGGCTTATAATTGGACATCCATTCGCGCTCCCAATCTTTGTCATCGACAGCGCTGATCCACGTTCGGCTGGCTTGTACTTGTGCGCCGATTTCATGGCTTAATTTCTCAAGTAATTGACGATTGCCAGCATCTGTATTGGCGTCAAACAATCCTGTGAGTATGACTTCATCCCATAAAGGCGACTCGCCAGGGAGGGGTTCAAATAAAGGCTGATCGCCTGCGTCATCTAAAGCGATTGATAGCGCGCCAGCTTCTAATAACAGCGCCTCAGCGAGATCGACATTGTCTTTTTCACATTGTAAATGCAGTTGTTGCCATGCCATAAAGGTAACCTTAGTTTAAAATAAAAGTGAAGAATTAAAGGAGTAAAAGAAAACAGTCATTAAACCCAATAAAAAACTGGATAAAAAAATTAACGACTAAATCTATAAGCCTATTTTAGCGCTTATAGATTCAGTCGTCATGGTAAATACGAGAGTGTGTGCTATTAGCGCAGCGCCTGTCTGGCCTCATTTATCACGCGAGCGTTACCCTGTGCTTGTCCTGATTGCAAGATGATTTGCCAAAGGTTGCGGCGGCGAGTGCTGTCTTGAGCGACGGTCAATCCTCGGCGTGCCATCGCTTCAGCCTTACGCGGTTGGTTCTTTTTAAGAGCGACTTGCGCCAAATAAAAATAGACGGCTGATGATTTGGGCGCGAGGCGCTGCGCACGCGTAAAGCTGCTCTCAGCGGCATTTATATTGCCTGATTTTAATTGCTCTGTACCTGTTTGCATGAGGTTTCTAAAGGCTGGCAAGTTGCTGTTATTGGCTGTGCTTTGCTGACTGCGCTGCTGTGAATTTTGCCGCGCCCGCTCCAATAGCTCATTATGCGAAGGGATCGATGGTTCGGATAGGATGTAATCTTCACGAGAAGGCGTAAGGATGATGGTATCTTGGCTATCAGGCTGTGTGATGATTGGACTTTGTGTTGCTGGCGTATAGACCTGTTCTGCTTCGGATGACTGCATTGTCGAAGTTGGTTGTGTAGGCACTGTATTGGGCACGGTAGAGTACTTATTATCATCGCCTTTAACAATGGGTGCTTGGGTTGCCGTTACTGATGGTTCTGCAGCTGGCTGCTGATTTTGAGCTACTGACGTTTGCGCAGGAGACGTTTTTATTGCTATCGGCGCCGTTTGGCAAGCACTTAAACTTAATGCGCCAATAGCGGCACCAAGCGTTAGGATAATATTCATTAGCTTAGTTTGCCCTTTAGAAGGAGCAGTACTAGCCTGCTTAGCGGTGATGGTTTGCTGTATCAATAAAGCCATGTTAAAACCCTTTTTTAAGTCTTAAAAACCCTAGAACCACTCAACGGCGCGGTCATACCAAGTGTCCGCACGATTGCTCGACCCGCCCTCTTGCTCAGCATTATCAGCATCGCCATCGTTGTTATCCGTATCAACGGCTTCGCCATTAGGAATATCCAAACCTTCACGGCGGCGCTGCTGATTGATAGAGCCTTGCTCATTTTGCCATTGTATCTGCTCGCGGGCACGCTCTTGCTGATATAAGCTAATAGCACAACTGCTGGCTTCTTCGGGTAGATACGCTGACATCACTGGCAGATAGCGCGCATCAGCACAGCGTTCATTAGACAACTTGCCAGAGTTGTTCTCAAGCCACAACCACTCAATTCCCTCAGGCTCTGGCAGCGCGACAGGGGTCAGCTTGAGACGATTCATATAATCGACCCAAACTGGCAAAGCGCCACTACCACCGCTTAGACCGATAGGTTTATTGTCATCACGACCGACCCAAACCACGCTAACATAGTTGCCACTGTAGCCGGCAAACCAAGCATCACGGTAATCGTTGGTCGTACCCGTTTTACCAGCAAGGTTTAAGTTGCTGCCAAGCGATTGTATGCGTCTGGCCGTGCCGTTTTTGACCACGTCTTGCAAGGCATAGTTAATCAAAAAGTTGGTCTCAGGCGGAATACTACGCTGGGTATTTAAACCGGTACGCTGCAAAATATGTCCGCGATCATCAATAACACTACGAATACTATGAATAGGCGTGCGGAAACCACCGGTAGCGAATACTTGGTAAACGCCCAGCATATCCATTGGGCTAAGATTGACCGAGCCTAATAAAGCCGAAGGATAAGGCGGGATTTTCTCTTTTACGCCCATGCGCTGTAGCTGTTTGGCAAAGGTATTAACGCCAAACTCCATACCCAAACGTACCGCGCTGTGATTATACGATTGCGACAAAGCGGTGGTAAACGGCACGTAACCATGGTCACGATTGTCATAGTTCTTTGGATTCCACTCAGTACCGTCACTCAAATTGACCGTAATCGGTGAATCATCGACCGAGCTTGCCAAATTATAGCGCCCGCTTTCAAGCGCCGTCATATAGATAATTGGCTTTAATAACGAGCCAACTTGACGCTTGGCATCGACAGCACGGTTAAAACCAGTAAATTCACTGCCACTACCGACCACTGCCACCAGCTCACCAGTTTCAGGATTGGCACTGACCAATGCGCCTTGTAAGTCTTTGGTCTTGCTACCGCGACGACGTAGCTCACCAAGTTTTCTCTCGACCGCTTTGTCCGCTGCCAATTGGGCAATAGGATCTAAGGTACTGATGATAATCAGACCTTCGTTTTTCAGATCATCAGAATAATAGACTTTGTTCAATTCACGCTTGACGATATCTAAAAAATCAGGGAACTGGCTTTTGCCTTCGACGGGTTTGTCCGCCACATCGAGTGGTTTTTCTATCGCTTTTTCGTACTCTTCTTGGCTAATTTTACCGACTGCTAGCATATTATTCAGTACGGTATTACGGCGCTCTGTCGAATCGTTTGGATGACGGCGCGGGTTATAAACGCTCGGGCCTTTTGCCATACCAACAAGTAGCGCCTGTTGGTCTAAACGCAGCTCTTTGAGGGGTTTATCAAAATAAAATTGCGAGGCAAGGCCAAAGCCATTGATAGAGCGATTGCCGTTTTGACCCAAGTAAATCTCGTTTAGATAGGTTTGTAGAATCTCATCTTTACTATAATGCAGCTCAAGTAACACCGCCATCAATGCCTCATTGGCTTTACGTTTCATCGTCCGATCGGAGTTCAGATAAAAGTTTTTAATCAGCTGCTGAGTGATGGTCGAGCCGCCCTGTCTAGGGCCACCGGTAAAGTTGTTTAATACCGCACGCGCGATACCGCGTATCGAGACGCCTTTGTGCTCATAAAACCCGCGATCCTCGGTAGCGATAAGCGCGTCAATCAGCGGCTGCGGTACTTGATCGAGCGTCACCACCATGCGATCTTCGTTACTGTCTGGATAAATACCGCCGATGTTTACTGGCTCCAGACGAATAATGCCAGTTTTGGCAGGCTGGGTGCTTTGTACCGACTCAATCTTATTGCCAGCAATGGTCATTTTGATGACTTGCTCTTTATCGACGTCGTTGGCGCTATACGTAAAGCCGCGCGTATGGATAAAGTAGGTATTGCCAGATTTATGGTAGGTACCGGTGCGATCATAAGCCTTGTTGCTTTGATAATTGAGCAGCTTAAGCCAAGTTTTCATGGTGTCTGTATCGACATTGGCGCCTTGATACAGCTCTAGGGGCTGCGAGTAAACCTTAGCAGGAATGTCCCAGCGCTTGCCCTCAAACTTGTGGGTAATGGTGCGATCAAGTTTGACCAAATATAGCGCCAATAGCACCATAGCTGCGATAATGACGATTAATAAAATACCACTAAACACCACGCCGCGCTGCTGTGAGGGTAGCGTATTGATAGCAGGCTTAGACGACTGTGGTCGCTTAGAATTAGACTTTTGCACTGATGACACACCATTTTGGGATAAAAAACTGCCTCATAATGACGCAAATTGACAAATTTTTCAATCTATCATCATCAACGCCTGCATTCATTAAGCAGGCGTTAGACTTTCGTAGTAGGTGTTTTGGAGGTATTAATGTTTTGGGATAAAGGGCTAGGCTGCTTACGCCGCGCGCTTGTAGTATAATGTTTATATTAATAATTAGGTTGATACCAACAGTTTTATCGACCCCTTTTATTAATAGTTTTTACCAATTTTTTAGTCTCATTTATGCCAATATCATTGTGCCAATAACGTTGTGCCAATATCTATGTAAAGTAGCTGTGTTAAAGGCAGATAATTCAATCGCTTTTTTACATAGGGATTGACTCTCGTTAATCAGAGCAAGTTTATTAAAAGCCGGTCGGCTGCAAGTAAACTTGTCGAAAGGAAATAGCGCGATTATGTCTAGTATTCCCTCATCTATGCCAGCAAATAACAACCGCCACTATCAAGACCACTCGATTACTGAGGGTCTGGTGTTGCCGCTTGCCGGTCATTGTTTTCATTGCGGTGATCCGGTACCAGAGCCGCCGTTTCATACCGATATTTTAGGTCAGTCGCGCGAGATGTGCTGTATGGGCTGTCAGTTAGCGTCGCAAAGTATTGTCGAGGCAGGGCTTGAGCAATACTATCTTGACCGCTCGGAGATTAACCGTACGGCAAGTTTACCAACCCAGCTGACGCGCCTTGAAGCTTATGATCACGATGAAATAAAATCTCAATTTGTCTACGCCCAAGACGGCATGTCGGTAGCAGAACTATCGGTCAATAATCTGCGCTGTGCGGCCTGTACGTGGCTGATTGAGTCGCGGCTAGATGAGTTAGATGGCATCAGCCAATGTCAGGTTAATTTAACCAATCAGCGCATGCGGGTGATTTGGGACGAAGATAAGCTGCCGATTAGTCGTATTTTGGGCGTTATCAATGAGATTGGCTACGAAGCCAAGCCTTATCGTCAAGATACCCATGAGGCCATGCTGGCACGTCATAACAGTCAGATGCTATTACGGCTTGGTATCGCGGCGCTCGGCTCGATGCAAGCAATGATGTATGCGGTAGCGATTTATTTTGGCGAATATAGCGACATGCTTATTTTTCAGCGTGATTTTCTACGTTGGGTGTCGCTATTTGTGAGTACGCCGGTGTTCTTTTATGCCGGTGTGCCGTTTTTTACCTCAGCATGGTCAGCGATTCGTGCCCGCCAAGTCAATATGGATGTACCAGTTAGTATTGCCTTAGTGGTGACCTTCTTTGCCAGCCTTTATGCCACTATCACGGGGCAAGGGGAAACGTACTTTGATTCGGTCAGTATGTTTATTTTCTTCTTATTGGCTGGGCGTTATATTGAGCATAATGCACGCTTAAAAGCTGCCACCATGGCCAATGACTTGGTGGTGGTCGAGCCCGTCTTGGTACAAAAAATTGCTGAAGATAAAGACGCGGCGGCGCGTATCTTGCAGCTCATAGAGCAAAATACGCTTGATAATACTGTCTTTGATAATGACGCTCTTTCTGATAATAATGCTGAACAGGTGCTTAATCCAAATAATAATTTAGCGACAAAGGGCACAACTACTACCGCAAAAACGATGCCCAACTTTATGCAAAGTATGGATGCCAATATTCAGCAATTGACGTCACGTATCGCTCAAGACTGGCAGCAGGCAAATCATAAACCATCAAATATAGCGCAGACAGAAGCCGTGCTAGAAAAAAGGCAGATGGTGACCGCTCATAGCTTGCAAGTGGGCGATATTATTATGGTGGAAGCAGGCTCTGAGATTATCAGCGATGGTATCTTGCTTAGCTCTACCGCGACCGTCTCGCAAAGCCTGCTAACTGGTGAGGGCGATTTAATCATCAAAACCCAAGGCGATTATATCGTTGGCGGCGCCCAAAATGACAGTCAGCCGTTTGAGATGCTCGTGACGGCATTGCCAGAAGACAGCCAGATAGGGTTGATTGATAGGCTGATGAATCGGGCGATGAGTGAGAAACCAAAACTCGCTCAGCAAGCGGATAAGCTGGCGCGTTGGTTTGTAGCGCGGATTTTAGTATTATCAGCTTTGGTGTTCATTGGTTGGTATATCGTTGACCCAAGCCAAGCAATTTGGGCAACGGTGGCAGTATTGGTGGCGACCTGTCCGTGTGCGCTGTCTTTAGCGACACCGATTGCGCTAACCGTAGCGACCAATCGACTGGCAAGTTATGGCTTTTTAACCACACGTGGCCATACGCTGCAAACCCTTGCTGAGATTACCCATGTGGCGTTTGATAAAACAGGCACGCTCACTTATGGTAAGCCCAATTTATTAAATATCGAGCGATTGGCAACTAATGATACGACAGCTGCTAGCAATGAAGAAAAAGACAAGTTATTAGCGATTGCCGCCGCGCTTGAAGTGGGCAGCCGCCATCCGATTGCTCACGCTTTGCTCACCGCCGCTTACCAATTGCATCTACCAGCGACGCAGTCGTTGCAATACTATCCTGCAGGCGGGGTAGAGGCAATGATTGATGGCGTCCTATATCGCATCGGTCATGTCGATTTTGCCTTAGATAGAACGGGTCATGCTGCTAATGCGGATAACGATTTAACCATTGATTTAGCCACTCATCGTGCCAGCTCGGCGGTGGTATTGTCTTGTCAAAATAGTCAGTCAAATGCATGGCAAGCGCTGGCAGGTTTTTACTTTAACGATAAGGTACGTGATAGTGCGCCGTCTATGCTCGCCGCTCTCAAAAAATCAGGTATTGAGCCGGTCATGCTAACCGGTGACCCAAGTCCGCAAGCACTAATAATGGCTGAGCACTTAGGCATGAAAGCCGCCTATAACAGTCTGTCACCAACCGATAAAGTCAATCATATTCAAGCGCTACAAGCAAAAGGCGCAGTCGTGTTAATGGTCGGCGATGGTATTAATGATGCGCCAGTATTGGCCGCAGCCGATGTCTCAACCTCAATTGCGGGCGCGGCAGATTTAGCGCAAGTATCGAGTGACAGTATTATCCTAAATGGTCAGATTGAAGCTATTACTGCGGCGAAACGTATCGCTGATAAGACCAAGCGTATTATTAAGCAAAACTTGCGTTGGGCGCTCATTTATAATAGTAGTGTCTTGATACCGGCGGCTTTAGGCTATGTGCCGCCTTGGCTTGCGGCGATTGGTATGTCCTTAAGCTCATTATTTGTGGTATTAAATGCGCTGCGTCTAAAGCGTGCTTAATTTAAGCCAGCTTAAACTCATTTAAATAAATTTCTGAAAATTACCCAAAAAAAACCGCCTTTATAAAAGACGGTTTTTTTATTTTAATTATTTTAAATAACGGCTAAACAGGGTTTAGTTTAGTCTTGTAGATAGCTTAGCAGACGCATAAATTCGATATACATCCAAACCAGCGTGGCAAGGATACCAATACTAAATAACCATTCGTAGTCTTCAGATACACCCATCGCCACACCGCGATCAATATTATCAAAGTCTAATAACAGGGTGAAAGAGGCGATAACAATCACGAATAAGCTAAAGCCGATAGCGATAGCGCCACCTTCAAATAAGAAAGGTAAGCTCGAACCGAACGCTAAGGACAGTACCCACTGCGCCACATAAACAAGCATGATGGCAATCAATGCTGAGGTGACGATTGAGCGGAATTTCTCAGTGACTTTAACCAAACCTGAGCGATACAGCCCTAGCATGACCGCAGCGGTGACAAAGGTCGCACACATAGCGGTGACTGGCACGCTTGGGTACATGCGCATAAAGAATAGCGAGATACCACCTAAAAAGATACCTTCCAATAACGCATAAGGTACGGCAAAAGTTTTGGCTTTTTGCGGCTTAAAGGTAATAAAAATAGCAAGACCAAAGGCGGCAAACATACTACCAAAAGCGGCCATGGTGATAAAGCCTTGTGATAGGCCTGCCATTAACGCATAAAAGAAAAATCCAATACCCGTAATCGCCGATAGTCCAAGCAATAAACTGGTCTTTTGAATCACACCCTTTACCGTCATCGGCTCGCCGCCAACGGCAAGCTCTGCGCGACTGACAATAGGATTTGCCATAAAGTTGTCCTTTTTAAAATATAAATAACTAAGATGCCAGCTACTTTAGCAAAACCGCCATTATTGTCAACTGTGTTTACGTGAGCGCATGCAAGGCATCACATGGCTATCGAGCCTTAATTAACTAGGGAATATCGACATATAAAGCGGTAATGAGTAGCAAAACAAATACGCTTAAAAGTGGCGTATGATAGAGGATATATGGGGCCAATTACGACAGTTAACAACGAAACTTCATAAACATGCTAGTCTAAGCGCTGATTTCTCGTTATCATTGCACTGTATTTTATCGTTATACCGAGTCGTTTTATGGAAAACTCAGCGCAGTCCGCCCGATTGCCGCACTTACATGAATCAGAGCTGTTTCATGCCATCAAAAACCCAGCGTTTAGGCGCATTGGTTTGATGGGCCGCGCCGGAAAACGCAGCGTGACCCAAAGTTTGGTACAGATTGCCAATACCATCAATGAGATGAATCTGACATTAATTATGGATGTGCAGACGGCCAATTTGCCTACTTTGAACCTCACTGAAATTGAAAAAGTTAAAATCGTCAAACGCAGCTTGATTGGTGAGATTTGCGATTTAGTCATCGTAGTAGGCGGCGATGGTTCGATATTGCATGCCGCCGAAGCATTGGCGCGCTATCGGGTGCCAGTTCTAGGAGTCAACCGTGGTCGTTTGGGGTTTTTGGCCGATGTGAAGCCCAATGAAGCGGCCTTTAAACTACGCCAAGTATTGATGGGTGATTATCAGCTAGACCACAGGTTTTTGCTGACCATGGAGATTCGCGAAGGGCGAAAAATCATTCATGAAGATATGGCGCTCAACGATGTGGTGCTGCATGCGGGTAAATCGGTGCACATGATTGATTTTCAGATGAAAATTGACGGGCACGATGTCTATCGTCAGCATAGTGATGGACTTATTGTCGCGACACCGACAGGTTCGACCGCTTATGCGCTCTCTGGCGGTGGTCCGATTATTCATCCGAGTATGGATGCCATTTGTTTGGTGCCGATGCATCCACATACCTTATCCAGTCGTCCGATTGTGGTTAGCGGCACCAGCGAGATTTGTATTCGTATTCATGAGGACAACCGCACCCAGCCGCAAGTCAGCGCCGATGGTAAGCCGAGTATCGCGCTCGACCAAGAGCAGCGCCTTTATATTCGTAAGCATCCTGATAAGCTGACATTGCTCCATCCGCCAGGGTTTGATTTTTATGAAGCTTGCCGCACCAAATTACACTGGAACGTCCATGCCGAAGAATTCAGTATGGACATCGATGATGATATTATAGAAGAATGAATGCAGTGCTAGATTTCTCAAAACAGTACTGGATTATAAAAATAGTCGCGGAGAGTAGGTACGATGGACAAACAAACGATATTAGCAAGTGTCACGCCAGAAGTGGTAGAGAAGTTTCGCCAAGCCATTGAGCTGGGTAAATGGCCAGATGGTCGTAAGCTCACGCCTGAGCAGCGCGAAACTTGTATGCAGGCGGTGATGGTTTGGGAGCATGAGCATCTGCCGCCAGCCGAGCGTACTGGCTATATTCATAAACCAGTGCGAGACGACGGCTCTGTCGTGGGCGCGGAATGTGATGTCGAGCACGAGCATCATTATCCCAATATGCCCAATCCTAAAGGGGCAGTACAACCCGTTAAATTCCGCAATAAATAAGCAGCTTTATCGCAGTGAATTAAGATAAATAAGCGGCTAAGCAGCATTAAGCCAAAAGTACCAAATTGAAAGCAGGAAACAGCAAAAAGCCACGCTAATTGCATAGCGTGGCTTTTTTAATACTTTTAAAATAGATAGTTAACGAAAATAGAAAACTACAGCGCGCTAGTATCAACACTTGGACGCGGCGTTAATGGATTTTTTTCCATCAAAAATCCTTGCCAGCCCCAATGTAAAAAATTGCGGATATTGGCGTGGTCGGTACCCTTTGGCGTTGCTTGTACTTTGGCGTAATGCTCACCAAACAACTTTAGCGTGTCCAATTGATTTAGACCATGGTGCTTAGCAAAACCAAAAATTTTGGCGCTGCCTTCGTTTTCGCCCGCTGCATTGTGCAGCATACCATTAACAAAAGGCGCTGGCGCATAACGATAAAAATCATCAATAAAGCTGATGACATCATTGAATCCAATGGCTTTTTTATTCAAACCATTAAGTAGAGCCGATACATCTGATTGACGGATACTCATAAATACATGACCTCAGAGCAGATTAGAAAGCAAAAATAGGGTGCTTAATTTATGCCCAATAATTATTGATAGTTAGTTAACGAACAAGCGATCAACTTAGCGGTTAAAATAGTCTTCATCATCGAATGAAGGTGCAAAGCTGCCTTGCTCAAGATGTTGCATTTGCGATTGTACCGTGCGTTCATGCTGAATACGCTGATAAATCTCTTCACGGTGTACCGCTATATCTTTTGGCGCATTGACGCCGATTCGTACTTGATTGCCTTTAACGCCTAGGACAGTCACACTGACTTCATCGCCAATCATTAGCGTTTCGCCCACGCGGCGTGTCAAAATTAACATGCGTCACACTCCTTATGTCGCATCAACAGATTATTACTCATCAGATTGCGTCTCAATTACAGGACATTACTCTAGTACTAAATAGGCAGAGCAGTCATTATAAAAACTCTGCGTCACCTAGTACTCATAGCGGTAATGATAGATAAATTCATTTAGCCCAAATGAAAGCCCCATTATAGGGGGCATAACAGATACTGTCACGGATTTTCACAAAACTATTAGGTATATACTTACCTGAGCAATAGTAATAAAAGAAAATAGAGCCTAAAAAGACTCTATTTAATCGAAATTTTACTAAAAAATAATCGCTACTTAACCCATCATTATTAAACCAGAAGTATCTTACAGTGATTTAATATATAGCTTTTAAATATTATAACCCAGCGATTGTGCTGTCGCCGTCTTCGCGGTCAAGACCAAAGGCGGTATGCAATGATTTCACGGCTTTTTCTAAATGCTGCTCTTGAATAAGCACAGAGACTTTGATTTCACTGGTCGATATCATTTGGATATTGATGTTGTTTTCAGCCAAAGTCTGGAACATAAGGCTGGCAACACCTGCATGCGAGCGCATACCAACACCAACCAATGACACTTTTACTACTTCGTTGTTGGCCAATATTTCTTTGGCACCAATCTCATCTTTGACTTCGTTTTCTAGCACTTTCATGGTTTTATCCATGTCTGTACGGTTGACAGTAAAGGTAAAGTCAGTAGTGCCATTGGTTGATAGGTTTTGAACGATCATATCGATTTCGATATTGGCGCGACCGATAGGGCTTAGGATGGCAGAGGCGATACCAGGATGATCGGGTACACCGCGCACGACGATCTTTGCTTCGTCGCGATTAAAAGCGATACCTGAGATGATTGCTTGTTCCATGTTGTCTCCTTCGTCTATCGTAATTAGGGTGCCGACATTGTCTTGAAAATCTTGGTCGAAGCTACCATCGTTGTTTTCATCAAAGCTAGATAATACGCGCAGAGGTACGCCGTATTTGCCAGCAAACTCTACTGAGCGAATCTGTAAAATCTTAGAGCCAAGGCTTGCCATTTCAAGCATTTCTTCAAAGGTAATCTTTTCAAGTTTTTTGGCTTTTGAGGTCACGCGTGGGTCAGTGGTATAAACGCCATCGACATCGGTATAGATTTGGCATTCATCAGCGCCTAAGGCTGCGGCAATGGCCACACCTGTGGTATCCGAGCCGCCGCGACCTAAGGTTGTGGCGTTACCTTCTTCATCGATACCTTGGAAACCTGCCACGATGACAATGTTGCCTGCATCTAGTTGCTCACGGATGTTTTTGTCATCAATGCTTTCGATACGCGCTTTGGTGTGGGCACTATCGGTTTTAATGGCGACCTGACGACCGGTGAATGAACGGGCGCCAATACCAAGCTCTTTAATCGCCATCGCCAGTAAAGAGATAGAAACCTGTTCGCCCGTTGAGACCATTTGGTCGTATTCGCGTGGATCAGGTTGGCTGCTGATTTGGCGTGCTAAATCAATCAAACGGTTGGTTTCACCGCTCATGGCAGACACAACTACGATCACTTGATGACCGTTGTCATGCCAACGTTTGACTCGTTTGGCGACATTTTTGATGCGGTCGATACTGCCCATCGAGGTGCCGCCGTATTTTTGTACTATTAACGCCATAAAAATCTACCTATTATTCACCAATGGCCATCTGTTACTTATCGACATCAATCCATCATGGCGCGGTCTGCCATGACAGTGCAAGATTCATTTTAATAACGATAAAGCCGAATTATAAAAATTGCGCCCTTTATTTGCTCTGCTATTTTACTGTTTATACCCATACACTTGATATGCTGACAGTCGTTAAGCGTGCTACTTTATACCATATTAGCGGTATAACTTTAAGTGCTAGCAAGCATTAGATATATGGCGATTGGTTATAACCGTTATAACCAATCGCCTATATTCCTACTATTTACGCCAGCTTTTCTGCAACCCAAGCGCTTAGTGCACTGATAACGGTATTGGTATTGGCAGATTTTGGCGCACCGCCTTGGGCATAATCAGGCTTACCGCCGCCTTTACCGCCAAGCTCGCTTGCCAAATGACGAATAATATCGCCCGCTTTGACGCGATCGGTCAGCGATTTATCAACGCTTGCTGCCAGTGCCAGCTGCTCATCTTTATCGCCAATCAGCACGATGATGCTGTACGGCAGTTTTGATTTCACATCGTCTATTAGGGTACGGATCGATTTGCCATCAACGCCACTTAAAGTGCTAATAAGTACAGAAGTACCAGCGATGGTCTGCACGTCATCAAGCAAGGTTGCCGCTTGGGCGCTGGCGATTTTTTGCTCTAAGCGTTCTAGTTGTTTTTCCAAATCACGCTGTTTGTCTGCCATGGTGCGCACACGCTGTGCAACTTCTGGACGTTTGACTTTTAGCTGAGCTGCAAGCTCGCTCAGTTGCTGCTCGCTTTGCTGCATGTTTTTAATGGCATTCATCCCAGTGACCGCTTCAATACGGCGAATACCTGCGGCAATACCTGATTCACTGGTGATTTTTAACACCCCAATATCTCCAGTACGCTGCACATGCAAACCGCCGCACAGCTCGATAGAAAACGGCTTGCGTTGACCATCAACGATACTGTCGGTGCCCATGGTCAAAACGCGAACGTCATTACCATATTTTTCGCCAAATAACGCCATCGCACCTTGTTTCATCGCTTCATCGATAGACATATGCTCGATACGAGCAGGGGTGTTGGCTTGAATTTGCTCATTGACAAGACGTTCGATACGGCTGATTTCAGCAGCGCTAACCGGTTTGTCATAAGAAAAGTCAAAACGCAGTACCTCGCTTGAGACTAATGAGCCTTTTTGTGTGACTGCATCGCCCAGTACTTCTCTTAATGCCGCATGCAATAAATGCGTCGCCGAGTGGTTTTTGGCACTCGCCGCACGAATGCTTGATAATACTTGTGCATCAGCCGTTTGCTGAGCGTTAATTTCGCCCATAGTGACCACACCATAATGGATAATGGCTTGGCCAGATTTTTTGGTATCTTGCACTTCAAAAACACCTGTCGCTGTGCGAATCTCACCCAGCTCGCCAACCTGACCACCGCCTTCAGCATAAAATGGGGTACGGTCAAGGACAATAACGCCTTCCATGCCTTCAGCCAAGCTCTCGGCTAGATTGCCGTCTTGATAAAGCGCATGAATAGTGACGCCGTCTTCTTCAAGCTGTTCGTAGCCGACAAAGGTGGTTGGGTTGTCTACTTGAATGACACTACTATAATCAACGTCGAATTTGCCGGCATCACGCGCACGTTCACGCTGTGCTTGCATGTGCTCATCGAATTCTGCTTCATCAATCACAATACCGCGCTCACGGGTGATATCAGCGGTCAAATCAACGGGAAAACCATAAGTATCATAAAGTTTAAATACTGCTTCGCCAGAGAGCGTATCACCGTCTTGTAAGCCTTCAAGCTCGCTGGCAAGCAAGCGTAACCCTTGTGCTAAGGTTTTGGCAAATTGGGCTTCTTCTTTTTGAATGGCATTTTCAATCGCGCTTTGTTTGTCTTTTAGCTCGGGATAGGCGTCGCCCATCTCAGCAACCAAAGGCGCGACCATTTTATAAAAGAATTCACTGTCCGCGCCAAGTTTATTGCCATGACGTACGGCACGGCGAATGATACGGCGCAGTACATAACCACGCCCTTCGTTACTTGGGGTGACGCCATCAGCAATCAAAAAGGCCACGGCCCGAATATGGTCGGCGATGACTTTTAATGAGGATTGTTGCTGGTTTTCAATACCTAAAATCTTAGCCGCCGCATCCATTAGATGGATAAATAAATCTATTTCATAGTTGCCGTGCACGCCTTGCATGATGGCGCTGATACGCTCAAGACCCATGCCAGTATCGACGCTCGGCGCAGGTAGCGGCAGCATAGTACCGTCTTTTTGACGGTTAAACTGCATAAAGACGCAGTTCCAAATCTCGATATAGCGGTCGCCATCTTCTTCTGGCGTACCCGGCAACCCGCCTTCGATATCAGGGCCATGGTCATAAAAAACTTCGGTACAAGGACCGCAAGGACCGGTATCACCCATGGTCCAAAAGTTATCAGAGGCGTACGGTGCGCCTTTATTATCACCAATACGGATGATGCGCTCACTAGGTAGGCCAATGTCTTTATGCCAAATATCAAAGGCTTCATCATCAGTTTCATAAATGGTCACATACAAGCGATCTTTATCAATTGCCAACCATTCATCGGAAGTTAAAAATTCCCAAATATAAGCAATACCCGCTTGCTTAAAATAATCGCCAAACGAGAAGTTGCCGAGCATCTCAAAAAACGTATGATGGCGCGCCGTATAACCGACATTATCCAAATCGTTGTGCTTACCGCCGGCACGGACGCATTTTTGTGAGCTCACCGCACGCGTATAGTCGCGCGGCTCCATACCCAAAAAGGTCTCTTTAAACTGATTCATACCGGCATTGGTAAATAGCAATGTCGGGTCATTGTAGGGAATCAAGCTCGATGAGGCGACGGGGGTGTGCTGCTTGCTTATAAAAAAATCGATAAAAGCTTGACGAATATCGGCTGTTTGATGTGGCTGGCTCACAGCGGCTCCTTACTGACGAATGGTTTTATTAAATAGAATAAGTAAAATAATTTTGCAAGCGATTTTAGCACAAACGTACCAAGCGTGTTGAAGATTCATCAGCAAACGCAGCGGAAATAAGGCTTAATTTTCTTTATTAAGCAAGCGCTTGTATTAAGTGACTAGGATAAATTAAACCGCCAAACACATCAGTTGGTTAAAATGGTCACATCGGTTTTATCGAGCTTATCTTGAATAAGTGGATGCGACTCAATCACCTGCACGGGCATATAGCGTAGCTGTAAGCGTATCGGTAAATAGTCGGGAAAATTATCTGCCATATCTTGGCTAATAATCGCCTCAATTTGGCGGACGTCATAAAAGGTAGGGGTGGTCTCGCCGCGAATCACCGCGCGCACGACTTGATGGGAAGTGTCTTTATCGAATTGGGTATTGGTCAGCACGTTGCCCTTGTCGCTAAAATAGCTATTAATCGTCTCTTTGACGCTACTTTCAAACCCTTGCTGCTTGGCGTTGGTTTGTAGGTTGATGGTTAAATAGGTCCCTAAAACGCCCAATAACAATAACGTCACCGCATTACGCCGTAAAAAGGTCCAATAAGTACTTGATTTATAATCATCATCGACCAAGCGGCGAAAACCTAGTAGCCATAGTACCAAAGCGTTGGTAAATTGAATGGCGATAATATTGGTCAAGGCCAATAGCAGCGCGCCAAGTCCCATTTGCATCTCACCATTGGCAAATAATATCCCACTGGCGGCAAGCGGTGGCACCAAAGCCGTAGCCACGGCGACCCCAACCACAGCGACCGACAGGTGCGGCGAAACCATCGCATAAGCACCTGCCGTACCGCCAGCTAAGGCAATCATCAAATCCATCGAAGTTGGCTGGGTGCGCGATAATATTTCGACAGTAAGTGGCTGATCTTTATGTAGCCAGCCGACGATGAAACCGACCAATACAACCAAAGAGATGCCAAGAAATACTGTAATAAGTGATTTTCGTAATAGCGGCATACGGTGGTCAATAATCGCCAACGCCACACCAGTGATAGGACCGAGCATCATTGCTACCAGCATCGCGCCGATAACCACCGCCGCCGAATTGGTCACCAAACCATAGCTTGCGATGATAGCCGAGAGGATATTCATCATAAAATACATTTTACTCGGCAGGGCGTTGGCCTCAATCCGGACCCGTACTTCTGGATAGTCTACTTTTTTATTACTGAATTGCTCGGCGACAAACTGCTTATAAGACTCAAGTTTGGCTTCTTTTTTCTCTTTGACCTCTTCATCTTCGCTATCTTCTAGATTATCTATATTTACGTGGTTGTCGCCTTCCAAAGCCTTATTAGCGGTTTGGCGTGTATTTTCAGCCTTATTAACTTCCTGCTTATTTTGTTTGTTATCTTTTTTATCGTTGATGTTATCTATATCTAAGCTATTTAGGTTTTGTTTTACATTCTCTTGCCGTTTTTCTTCAACTACTAATTTTTGAGTTTCTGTGTCTTTTGCATGGTTTTGATTAGAGATAGTTTTATTTGCGGCGGCGTTGACCTCAGTTTTATCCTTATCCTTCTCCTGAAAAAACGCTTCCGCTGTATCGGTAAATTCAATGTCTGAATTATTATTTGTAAATTCATCAACAGGTTGAGAGTCGTCAACGTCTTCCGGCGTTTCTAAGGAAGCAACCACCACATCGGGTGCCACCGTTTCCATTTTGATGGTTGCCTCAGGCACTTGCGCATCTTTTGACGCTGTTGCTCGTTCTTCCTCATTGTTATTTTCGCTATGCGTCTGTTCTTCGATAACAGCCTCGTTGTCGATATTGCCAACATTACGTTTATCTGCAAACTCAGCATCGTTTTTAGGGTGATTCATAGGTAATGAGTCTTTAGAAGTGTCAGCGTGAGAGGAGGTCATAGAAGAAAACTTTATTAAAAAATGAGGTTAGAAGATAAAAGTGGCAGTTCAGAGTATAGAGAACGACAAGAACTCTAAAACTAAAGAAAGCAGAAGGTCTACTATTGTAATGATAAATGTCCAATAGCGTGTAAATTTCTTGTGCCTAAATAGAGGGAGATAAAAGACAGATAAGCGGATAGTTTAGCTATATTTTCAAGAGAAAAATGCCAAGTACAAATCAATAATTATAATATGGCTTTTAATATGAATCACTTGCTATAAATGGGCTGTGGGTCTATAAGAAAAGGCTTACTATTTGTGTGGATTTGGTGTATAAAGGTGTTATACCCACACAATAAATGAGGAATACATCATGAACTGGCCACTATTTTCTGTCATCTATTCAATAGCCGCGACCGTGACCGTCGGTGTATTAATGATTGCCGCTTTGGTCACAGGATTTAACCAAATCCCGCACATCCAAATGGCGGTTGCCGCAGGGATCATTGTATCCATTCCTGCTGCCTTATTTTTTACCAAAAAAGTGGGAAGTATCACGGGTAAGGAAGGTCATAAGGCCTAGGGCTACAAAGCCTGTAATTTAAGACTAAGCTATTTCAAAAGCTAGCAGTCTCAAAAGCCCGCCACCATAAAAATTAAAAATAAAGAAAGGCAGCTTAGCTTTAGACTTTATATAAAATAAAAAACAGCCCCTAAAAAGGAGCTGTTTTTTTATTGCTTATGATGTGTTGTTGTTCATTTTAATTAATAACAATTATTTTAGCTCAACGGTGGCGCCATTTTCGATATTGGCATACACCTCTAACACATCCCAGTTGGTCAAACGGACGCAACCAGCGGATGCTTGGCGGCTGATACCTTCAGGTTTCGGTGAGCCATGTAGGCCATAAGATGGCTTAGACAAGCCCATCCATACCACACCGACAGGGCTGTTTGGACCTGGTGGTAGCATATGTACTTGTTTGTCTGACCCTTTACCAACGGTCGCTTTATACCACGGCATTTTTACTTTATTAATGATTTTAAATGTGCCTTGCGGTGATGGCGTCGCATCACTTCCGACTGTTGTTGGATAAGTGGCGACCAGTTTATCACCGTTATAAGCATAAAGGGTTTTGTCGGCTTTATTGGCAACGACGCGATTAATCCGCTGTTTGAGTGGATCGCGCGTATTTAAAACGGTGATGGTTTCGCCAGCTTTATACTGTTTGTTTTTATTCAACTTGTCTAAATAGCGCACGTCCATATGGAAACGCTCACCTAACATCTCTTTGATGTCCTGATAATATAAGCCTTTCATTTTCGATTTGGCCTCTGCGCCTGCAGGCGTGGTAGCAAAGTTGGTTTTTACATCATCTTCGGTGATGGTATAAGTCACTAGCACTGGCTTATTGGCTGGGATATTTTTATTCAAAGCGTCCCATGTTTTTTGATCCATTTTACCAGTCGCAGGCAAGCCTTTCATGGTTTGGAAGTTAATCAGTGCTTTTTTACTGTTCATACCCCAGCCGCCATCGATAGCGCCCGGTGAAGCGTGATTCCAATCCAATAACGCTTGCATTTTGATGGTCATTGCGGAGTTGACCTTCATGTTCGGTGTCCAAGTGGCACCGTTGACTTGTTTGGCGTAATTAGACAGGTTTAGCGTGGTATATTTTTTACCATCGACATCTTCGATACTTTTGATAGAAGTATCGGCTGGGCGGTTATTTGCTACTGCTGCACTAGGAGCGGCAACAGCTTGGCCATCACTGATGTCATCGGTGCTATCAGACTGTACATCTTTACGCGCTAGCTCTTCGACGCTCATATTGTCGGCGCTGACGCTTTGTTGCTCATCTGCTTGTTGCGCGTCATTGTCGTCTTCGTCAGCTTCCTGTTTTTCGTCAATCAGCTGCGTCATACGATCAGGCGATTTAGGCTTTAAAGTAGGCGTGGCTACGGCAGGCGCGCGACTATCGAGTGAACTGCTGCGATTTTCTTGCACGTTAAGGCTGACTTTTTTCGCCATACTCGGTTGAGCAATAGTAGGCATTGAGTCAGCTTTACGTACTGGTAGAGTGCGCGTATTTTCGGCAGGGGCAGCAACAGCGCTGACACTGGCACTAACAATCGCAATAGATATAGCGGTGATAAGGGGCTTCATTTTCATCATATTGGCTTACTTATGGTTATAACTAATGCGGCTATTATGCGCATAATTTGGACGCTTCGCAAACTTTTGACACATCTTTTTTCGTTTAGGGCTTGCTAAACGTCAACAGTTGACGTATTCACTACAGTTGGGAAATAATTTAGTCATGCTAGTTATAAAAGAGCATTCACATTTAGTTAGAGTCTTGTTTATTTGCTTTATCGTTAAATGCTAGAGTGATAAGAGGTTAATGATACATTTACCTATCATAAAAGTTGCCTTATTTATTTGCAGTAGCTTTTTGCGCTAAAAAACACAGTTATTGGCGCAGCGCAAGGTTTACGTCTATAATGTATGACAAGTTTTTATTTAATAAATCGGCTGTTAAAAGTCAGCGATTTAACCCATCCGCATGTCGTCGATACGCATGCAATCAGTAAGGTGTGATATGTCAGAAGACCAAACCATGAGCGCAGAAGAGTTTCAAAGTCAGTACTTTGCTGATGAGTCGCAAGGCTTAGATGGTGAGATGACCTACGATTTGGAGTCAGAACTGCTCGTTGAAGACGATGAGTTTGCCAATCTGCGTGCCGAGCTTGCAGAGGCGCGTGAGCAGCTGGTCAGCATCCGTGATTTTATTCGTTTTGCGGTCACGCAGCTGCGCAACTATGACGTGGTCGTCGCTCAAGGAACGACGGATGAATTTGCCGAAGCGTCGGCGCTTGTGTTGCACACGCTGTCCTTAGATTGGGCAGCCAATGATCAGATTCTAGATTGCCGTTTAACCACTTCAGAGAAGCAGCAGGTGCTGGGCTTATTAGAAGAGCGCATCGCTGAGCGTAAGCCGTTGAGTTATCTTATTAATTTATCGTATTTCTGTGACCTGCCTTTTTATGTCGATGAGCGCGTCCTAATTCCGCGCTCACCAATCGCCGAGCTGATTCGTCAGCAGTTCCATCCGTACTTCGATGTTAATGAGTTGGCAAAGCCGCTTGGTATGAGCATGAACAATCAAGCTGCCGCCTTCTTTGACCATGGTTTAGAGATTAAGCAGTTGGCGCAGCCTGAGCGTATTTTGGATTTATGTACCGGTTCTGGTTGTATCGCTATTGCGCTTGCCACCCGCTTTGTCGATGCCTTAGTCGATGCGGTTGATATTGATAAAGGAGCGCTAGAAGTTGCGATGGTCAATGTCGATCATCATGACTTAGGTCATCAAGTTAATGTGATTGAGTCTGACTTATTTGCCAAGATTCCTGCTGAGCATCAATATGAGCTAATCGTCACCAATCCTCCGTATGTCGATGCCGCGATTATGGCGGATTTGCCTCCAGAGTTTTTATATGAGCCGGAACATGCGCTCGCTGCCGGTCAGGACGGATTGGATTTGGTACATCGTATCTTGTTTGAAGCGCCAGATTATCTTAGTCCTGAGGGCTTGCTGGTTTGTGAAGTCGGCGATAGTGAATGGGCGTTAAAGCAAGCGTATCCCGAAATCCAATTTGATTGGCTAAAATTTGCTCACGGCGGTCACGGTATTTTTGCTATTACCTATGACGAGCTTATGACTCATCGTCAATTATTCGCCGCTTATGTGCAATTATTGGATGGTAATCAATAAAGTAAAATTGACACTGACGCTAAATTAAAAAACAGCAATTAAAAAATCGACTTCATTTGTTTAAGGATAAATATGGCTGGCAATAGTATTGGACAGGTTTTCACCGTAACGACGTGCGGTGAGTCGCATGGTGCAGGCCTGATGGCTATCGTCGATGGCGTACCGCCAGGTTTAGAATTATGCGAAGCAGATTTGCAGATAGATTTGGATCGCCGTAAACCTGGGACGTCTAAATACTCGACCCAGCGCCGTGAGTCTGATGAAGTCGAGATTATCTCTGGCGTCTTTGAAGGTAAGACCACGGGCACCTCGATCGGGCTTTTAATTCGTAACACCAATCAAAAATCAAAAGATTATAGTGAAATAAAAGACACTTTTCGCCCCGGTCATGCCGACTATACCTATAGTATGAAATACGGCTTTCGCGATTATCGCGGCGGCGGTCGTTCATCAGCCCGTGAAACGGCCATGCGGGTGGCGGCAGGTGCCATCGCTAAAAAATATTTGCATAAGCGCTTAGGCGTGCAAGTACGCGGTCATGTTACCCAAATTGGCTCGGAATACAGTCAAGTGCTAGACCCAAGTCAAATCGACTGGGATTTTGTCAATAGCAATCCGTTTTTTTGTGCAGACGCCGATGCGGTCAGCCGCTTTGAAGTCTTGATAGATAGCTTACGCCGAGAAGGTACGAGTTGTGGTGCGCGTTTGGAGATTATCGCAAGCGGCGTGCCCGTCGGATTGGGCGAGCCAGTATTTGACCGCTTAGATGCCGATATTGCCCATGCGATGATGAGTATCAATGCCGTCAAAGGTGTAGAGGTCGGTGATGGTATGGCGGTAGCTGGACAGTTTGGTCATCGCTCACGTGATGAGATGACCCCTGATGGTTTTACGGCCAATCATGCGGGTGGTATCTTGGGTGGTATTTCATCAGGCCAAGATATCCGCGTTAGTATTGCTTTGAAACCAACCTCTAGTATCACCACGGCTGGCAAGAGTATCAATACAGAGGGTGAAGCAATTGAGATGCTGACTAAAGGTCGTCATGACCCTTGCGTAGGTGTACGCGCGACCCCCATTGCTGAAGCGATGCTGGCGATTGTATTGCTTGATCACTATCTGCGTCATCGTGGTCAAAATGCCGATATTAAGCAACCAGTCCAATCGATTACTTAGATTTTCTGCCATCTATTTATTTGCCCTTTGTCGCATCTACTGCTGTTCTATTAGATACGTTAGAGGGTTTTTTTATGCATGCTTAAAAAGTTAAGTAGGTAAGTTATAAACTCTCATTTAAATACGGTATGTCTTGCTTAATCAAACAAACAAATCTGATTTTATTTATCAGTTAAAGGAACTTAAAAACATGAGTAACTATTTAGATGCTGTTATTGTTGAACACAATCCTAAAAACAAAGTGATTGACCGAGCCGTCATTTGGCTGCATGGCTTGGGTGCTAGCGGTCATGACTTTGAGCCAGTTGTTCCACAGTTAGGTCTTGCGGATGACATGGCCGTACGTTTTATCTTTCCGCATGCACCTAATCGTCCAGTGACGGTTAATGGTGGTATGGTCATGCCCGCATGGTATGACATCTTAGAGATGAGCCTTGAACGTAAAGTCGACATTGCTCAAATCGAAGAATCTTCTCAGCAAATTCATGACTTGATTGCTCGTGAAATCGAGCGCGGTGTTAAGCCTGAGCATATTGTCATTGCAGGATTTTCGCAGGGTGGGGCAGTGGCATATCATGTGGCGCTTGGCTATCCACAGCGCTTGGCAGGGCTGATGGCGTTGTCTACGTATCTAGCGACCAATGACCATATCAGCTATAGCGCCGCTAACAAAGACATGCCGATATTGATTGAACACGGTACGCATGACCCTGTAGTGCCTATGGTTCTAGGCGAGCAAGCCCAGAATTTGTTATCGGCGAAAGGCTATAGTGTCGTTTACCATACCTACCCGATGGCGCATCAAGTTTGTATGCCGCAGATTCAAAATATTGGCCAATGGATAAATAAAGTTTTGGCTTAGACAATTGCGCTGTAACTTAATGTAATACAGAAGGCGTTTAGGTTGAAAACCGATAGGCAGGTACTATATAATAGTCAGTCTTATTGGGGATGTTCTGGCTTCGACGCTGGTGATGAAACTCAATGATGCATGTCGAGAGTGTATGTCCTCTCGTTAATCAAACATATATTGTTATAGTCGCAAACGACGAAACTTACGCTCTAGCAGCTTAAACCCTGCTTACTTGGTTGCTGATCACCTACAGTTGGTCAACTAAGTTGAAGCGTCCGCATGTAGGCTCGCCACAAGTGATTGTCTCAATCGCTTGGGTTCAAAAGTAGAGAATCGTCCAATCCATCCTGACTGTCGGATCGGTGCGGATTAAAACTAAAGACAGAAACTAAACATGTAGATTCATGAGCGTAGTGCTGGCGGACGCGGGTTCAACTCCCGCCATCTCCACCAAACAACGATATAGGGTAGACCGTCATAGACTGTCTGCCCTTTATTTTGGGCGTTTTTTAGGTTTTAAGTTCTGTCCCGTCCTATGGCGTTCCGTATAGAATGTTGGTATTATTGTTGGTATTGAGCAGTACCAACATGGACAATACCAACAAAGGATAGGACCATGCCTTTAACTCATACCGCTATCAACAAGCTACAGCCCAGTAGCACGTCTATTGATACAAAGCGACCAGATAAGCACAGTGATGGTAACGGACTGCAGTTATGGGTTCGTTATACTGGCGTTAAATCATGGATCAGTGCCTACCGCTGGCAAGGTAAGCAGCAAACTCTTACTATTGGTACCTATCCAGTAATGAGCCTTCAAAATGCCCGCCAGCGTAATATTGAGATTAAACGCTTAATAGCGGATGGTGTGAACCCTAAAGACCATAAAAAAGAGCAGCAAGCCAACCAAGATGGTAAAAAGATATTTGATACAGTCGCCCAAGACTGGTATGCCGAACGTAAAACTTACCTAGCAGAAAGCACTTTCTCTCGCAATTACTCTGCATATATGCGTGATGTTAAGCCTTCTATTGGCCACAAAAATATAGATGATATAACTGCGCCTGATGTCTTAGCTATTGGTAAGGCAGTGGAAGCACGCGGCGCTGGTGAAATGGCGAAGCGTACCATTAGAGAAGTGGGTCAAATATTCAAACATGCTATACGTAACGGACTTGCAATGCATAACCCCGCTACAGACCTTGCAGAAGCTATCAAACCGCGTAAAACTGTACACCATAGCCGTGTAACCTCTCAACAGCTACCTAAGCTACTTCAAGATATTAACGGCTATGAGGGTGATTTACTAGTCAAGTTGGGCTTATGGTTTATGTGCTATACGTTTGTCCGTACCAGTGAACTACGTTTTATGGAGTGGTCAGAGATTGACTATAAACACGGTCTATGGCGCATACCTGCTGAGAAAATGAAAGCAAGGCGTTTGCACATTGTGCCATTGGCCCCACAAGCAATGGCAATATTAGAACAGATCAAAGAACTGGGTTTTTCAGATCAGTATGTTTTCTTTAATACCTCAACACGTAAGCCGTACAGTCAAAACGCTTTTATAACTGCCTTATGGCGCATGGGTTATAAAGGACGAATGACCGGCCATGGTTTCCGCGGTCTTGCCAGCACGACCTTGCATGAAAAAGAATTTATGCACGAAGCTATAGAGCTGCAATTAGCACATGACAGAGAAAACAAAATCAGCGCAGCCTATAACGGTGCTCAGCATCTACCATACAGAATTGACATGATGCACCAATGGGCAAACTTCATTGATGATGCCTACGCCGGCAAGTTAGATAACGTTATTCATGCCAGCTTCAAACAACAAACACAAAAGCATGGTTAGTATCATGCTGCACCGACTATTATATAAAAATAATAACTAACGAGGGCAGAACAATGACACACGTTGTACCAAGCCGCGAAAAGGTTAAAAAAGCTGGCAAAGTTTTAATCAAGGAAGATGCCACTACCGATGAATTTAACGATGCGATGGCAGTGTTGTCGCAGTGGCGTGCCTTGCATAGCTACACTATCAACACCTTTCAAGCAATGTTGCGCGGTAAGGTTAAGCAACTAGGCTTTAAGTCGCCCATCATCGCGCAGCGCCTAAAGCGCACGCCTTCAATCATCCGTAAGCTTAACCGCTTTCCAACTATGAGTTTGTCACGTATGCAGGACATCGGTGGCATACGCATTGTGTTGCCTACCGTTAATGATGTTTATCGATTACATAATGATATTATTAAAACCAAAGCACGCTTCGACCATGAGCCGCTATTACCCGCAGATGACTACATTGAAAGGCCAAAAGATGACGGTTATAGAAGTTTGCATCAAGTCTTCAAATATAAAAGCACCATAGCACCCGAACTGAATGGTCTATTTATTGAGCTGCAGATCCGAACTAAGCTACAACATTCATGGGCAACAGCGGTTGAAACGCTAGGACTGGTAGAGAAGTCGTCATTCAAAACAGGCGAAGGCGCAGAGGAGTTTAAACGCTTCTTTAAATTGGCTAGTGTATTGTTTGCCCACCATGAGAAAAAGCCCGTAATTGATGTGTTTAGCAAAGACGAGCCTAGCACCTGGGTTGCTGAGCTGATTGCATTAGAGAGAGAATTACAGATATATGCCAAGTTAACAGGCTTAATCATCACTGCTAAACATATTGATAATGTGAGTGATAAAACTGATGAATATCACGTCATGGAGTTAAATACTAGCGGTGACCATCCCGCTGTTAGCCTTGTCGCTTTTACTAAAGCACAGCTAGAGATTGCCGAAGATTTCTATAAAATGCGTGAGATTGCAACGCAAGACAAGCCAAATATAGAAGTGGTGCTAATAGCGGCGGGTAACCTGAAGGACATTAAAAAAGCTTATCCGAACTACTTTTTAGATACTCAAGAGTTTATTAAAAACTTAAAGAGCATATGCCAAAAGCTGGGCTGATGCTCAGCTAAACACTTTGCAAGGCTAGGGGTTGCTCCCGAACGACAGGTATTCACACCCTTAAACTGTCACTGCCTTGCTCCTATTTTGATTAAAGGGTGTAGGGGTGTGGACCATGGGACTATTGGCTAAAGCTATACAGCAAGATAAGAAAAAATTTATAAAGCTATCTAAAGCTATAACTATTGTTGCTAATATTACTAATGATAGTGAAGATGATGTGGTGCGGTTTTTTCATTGTACTTCCATGCCAACTTACCAGAAATGGCTTGAAGGAATCAACTTATTCCATGACAACGGTTATGGCGGATATTACCCAAATGGTGAATTTTTAATAGCATTAGATTATTATTGTGGTGACATTAAAAATTACCATAACTTGCGCGAAGATAAGTTTTTCCGCAGCGCTTATGTGGACAAAACTAAGTTCTTCAGTAAGGATTTAATAGACATTTTAGGCGTGAGCTTTGATATAGAAAACTTTGACCTATCAGAAGCAATGCCCAGTTTTGAAAATAAAGAAATAGAAGATATTACTAATAGAAAGATGGAAGATAGGCGAAGAAAATATATTGCTGTAAATGATTTTGTAAACAGTTTGAGCAAAGGTAGTGATTTTAAAGAAGGTGGAAGCTTTGGAGCAGGAAATCCATTAAGGGTTGCCATTGAGGGGATACTTGAGAGTATCCCGCTAAATGATATTGGTTTATATAAACTAGAAGGGACAGTGTATTCATTAGTTTCTCAAGCGGATAAATACAAAAATTCTACCGAGATATTACGGACTTTTTACGGTGTTCTTGATAATGATCAAACAGGTACAGTAACATCAGATAGGGAGCCATTCAAAGGCTTTTACTTTAAGTATTCAGATGTGGGCTATCTGATTGGTTCGGACTCTAAAGCTATTGAAATAGAAGATACCGAAATATGTACTAATGAAGATGTGAGTACTAACCAGCTAAAATATGACGATGAAGTTAGTGATCAAACCATTGAAAAACTTAAAAAGATGACTGCAGATTATGAAGATCTTAGGTTGAAGTATGAAGAGCTTGAAAGGCAGAACAAAGGTCTTTTTGATAAGATTGAGCAGCACAAACAAGATAATAGTGAGGAGCTAAGACAGCATTGGGAAGCTGAAAGCATAAAACATAAATCTAAAATAGAAGAGCTTGAGACCGTAATAAAAGGGTTTAGTGATATCGAGACATTAAGTCAGGATGGTGATTGGCAACTATACAATTGGAAGTCAATGGATGAAAATCAATATCCGCCTGAATTACATTTAGTGATCGAAGTTTGGAAAAGGTATTACAAAGCTAGTGATACAGAAGATATTACACGATTTAATACTCGTAAGTTTGATCGAATAACTGGAGAGTTAAATTTAAAGGATGGTAAGTTAAGAAGCAGAATTAGATCAATATTAACTCCTTTAAATAGTAAAAAGACCTCGACTGACCTTATTGCTACTTTAAGAGATGTTGATATCCTTTATAACGATAAAATGATTGATTAAACAAGGTGGCACCTTAAGCCGCCACCCTAAAGTATGCTATAGGATTTAGATGCACCCAAACTTGGGATCTGTTTAGATGTACTCAAGTTTGAGCATATCTATTTAATTATCTTCAGGGTTGAGGGTATAAGGTGGCACCTTAAGCTGCCACCCTAAAGTATGCTATAAGATTTAGATGTCCCCAAATCTGGGGACATCTATCCCTTGCAGCATGAAGCCTTATATCTTGGCCATATTTCAAGTGCGCCCAAGATTATTATCGCAATACCTGTCGTTACAAACCCAAAAGAAAGGTGAGCTTAAATGCTCGCCTTTTTTATTGTCAAAAATTCAACTCATACAAAAATATCATCCTATTTGGGATGAATTGGCGTACGAATTAGGGTGATATTTGAGCAGGGTGCCACCCTACGCCAACGGTATTACTTTAAGCCGCCACTATTGCCTACCACTATACCTCTAGTATTAGCATAAACATGTAAGCCGCCACACCACGTTGCGGCACGTAACCCACCGATACGGAGTTATAAACATGACTATCACAGACACGCCAGTTATCCCTTTCACTTCTAATAACGTAAGTAGTGCTGAACAAGAGGCAGGAAACAGCCCCTTTAAACACTTACCTCCTCAGGGAATGAGTCGAGCCAGCCAGCTCTTGCCATTTGTACCTTTTAGCAAAACCACACTTTTCGAATGGTCGAAAGACGGACGTTTCCCTGCACCTGTCAAATTATCTTCAACTATGACCGCATGGCGTAATAGTGAGGTCATCGCTTGGCTTGAAGGACATTCCGCAGATGTAGAAGGAGCATAACGATGATTACTCCACAGCAGACAGTAACAGCAACACAAACAGACACTATAAAAGCGCACCTTATGACTGGTGCAAGCATATCGACATGGGAGGCTTACGAGAGCTACCAAATTACATGTCTTGCCCAACGTGTCCATGATCTACGAAAGATTGGTATGGAAATACAGAGTAAGCCCACTGTCAAAAATGGTAAACGATTTAACCTCTATTGGTTAGAGGAAGAAGAGCGTGCCCGGTACGTGAGCGGTAAGGTTGTTACGCCTACCGATGTTCGCGGAACGGGCGACGATGCTGATGCCGGAATTCTTGCTAACAACGGAGTATGGGTGTCGAACGACTATATCGATAACCTATTAAGCACCTTAACCACGTGCGCCAAGAATATTAATCTAATGGCAAAATTTGCCGACGTAGAAGACGCCGAAGAAGGTAATAAGATTAATAATTACTCGATGCAAGTGTCAGATATCGCCATGAGCATCTCGCAGGCATCTTTGAATGTTAGACCGCATCCTACCAGCACCGACATTATCGGCACATGGCTTACGCATGAATTCCTTGAGCAGGTAAAGCTATCTATTGATGGTAGCGCGCGCAGCTTGGGTGCAATGGCTATAAGGTCTCGGCTTACCGATGCTGGCATGAATGATGGTGTCAGTGAGTCGTCAATGCGATTGGCTGAAATAAGCACGAATATAGAGGAGTTGATCACCAATGAATAATCACATCAAAATTGATATAAAACCTAACTACGGCTCAAATTATAGCTATAAATACTCAAATTTGAGTATTAATGATATGAATTTGAGTTTTATTAATAGTATTTCGAGTGCAATTGATAAGATGAAAGACACTATACCAAGCATAACTTTAGGGCTTCTATTTTCTGATGTAACACCGGTTATTACCCACTTATTTAATTTTAGCGATAGTGAAAAACAAGGCTTTACAAGTCATGATGACAAGCGTTATTATAGCCCTACTACTAAATTACTAGCGGTTAAGCCAAACCGTCATTCCTTGGCTATTTTTGTGCCTAAAATCTGCCTGACTAACTACCAGCGATTTACCAACGGCATAAATAAGAATACGTCTGCATTGCAGGCACGTCATAAATATAGCACTGTCGAAAGTGCGAACATCTATGACGGGTTGATAGAGCCTAATACAAGACCCTTCTGGGGGAATAAGCTCAACCGTCTAGTAACGGTAGTTAAGACCCGTCGCCCTTTTTTTATGGGTGACTACAAACTAACTAAATTACTAGGGACTATCCAACATGGGTAATTCAAACACCACTGTTTCAAACAAAACCTCTAAAAGCAACGCTGCTCCTAAATCTATTGCTTCAATAGCCAGTCAAATAACCTTTGATGCTGGTGATATTGTGTTGTGCCCGTCTGTAGGTGATAAACTTTATAGGCTATTCAATGATGAAGAGAATGGTTGTCTCTGTTTCACTACTAACAGCAAGACATACCATTATAGATCTGATGGCAAGGTCAGCCGCGACGACAATACCCCTTCTTTGTTTCATAACACTCTAGCAAACCGCCAAGCGATAGCCACGCTATACCATGGCGCTCCGCCACAAAAAACTACCGCCAAAACTAATGATGTCACCATGCCAGTCGAAACGCTGAAAAGCATTGCTAGTGAGATGGATGGTGCAAGTCAAGCCTTACATGATATAGGCCTACTCTTAAATATGATTTATCGAGAAAAGATAAATCCTCGTCAAGCCATTGCGCTGGCACGCTTATCTCATGATTCTACCAATACGTGGTCTGAGCTTTTATTCGACAGTTTAGAGTCAGTCAATAACACTATAGCGTCTGCTAGCACTGCCAGTGTAGGGGTGTAACCATGAAAAACAGTTACCCATCACCTAAGCAGCGCCGCCGGCACGCCAAGCGTAAAAATCATTATACGAAGTATCAATCTGCGCGTAAGCCTTTGGACCAAGGCTGTAAGAAAATAAGAGATCATGGAGGGCGTAATGACTACCACACTGCGTAAAACTTTCAGTCATAAAAAAGCCCGAGCGATTCGCTCAGGCTTCTTGGAACTGATAAATACTTTATTGCTAACTCCACAGCAAGGATTAGCGACATCATTCATGTCAGTGGCTAAAAACCACACCGAAGATAATAGCATAACTGTTTGCGAAATTGCACCCTTCCGAGTTGATAAATCTACGTCAGTATTTTTTTTGACGCTCAGCCAAGCAGGAGGTATGTGATGCACTACTACAGCTTTAACATCAAAGACTATCGTAAAGATACGCAACACCTAAAGCCGATGGAGCATTACATCTATCGAATGCTAATAGACCTCTATTACATGGATGAAAAGCCAATACCTAAAAAAACCCAGTGGGTTATGCGTCGGTTAATGTTGGATAACCCAGAACACGAAAACATGCTTAAAAACGTCTTAGATGACTTCTTTTATGAATGTGACGAGGGTTTTAGGCATAAACGCATAGATTGCGAGATCACTAAATACCATGGCAATGCTCAGAAAAACCGTGAAAACGGTAAAAAAGGCGGTAGACCTCGTAAGAATAACCCAGAAATAACCCAGTCGGTTACTGATGGGTTGCCACTAGAAAGCCAAAATAACCCTAACCAAGAACCAATAACCAATAACCATAAACCATCTAATAGTAATAATAATAGCGCGAGTGATTTTTCAGTAATTGACTCGATTGCAGATTGGATTCATCCAGAGCTTGCTGAGATGAATGCCATGCTGATGCTAGGAGCACCATCGGTACCAGCAATCAGTCAAGCAGACTACGATCACCAATTGGTTAAATTTAAAAACTACTACGCTGAAAAAGAGATTGAAGGTTCATACGTCAGGCTTGAGGGCAGACGTAAGGACATACTCACAGAATGGATTAAGCGTGATTATATCCGTCAGCAAAAAATCAAAGCTCAATCAGCAGCTACACCAAGATTTAATATCGACAACGAAGATTGGACCAAGGCCACTAAGCCTGCAGCAGATGATTCTTATCATCCTAGTCACACCAAACCAGTGGCCCAAGCAAAAGCTAACCCAAAAACATCGGTCATGGTAAATGGACTATGGAAAGAACCGTTACACGGTATGAGCGTTCAGCAAACCTACGATTATATCGCGCAGTGTCAAATGCCAGGAGAGATGCAGGATGAGACATACAACAGGTTATTGAACCAAATGCAGGAGGCGCTATGAGTATTAGTACCTTAGTAACAGGCTTAATGATTACGTACTTTATTTGCGCTTACTTCGTGGCTTATAAATTCACGGTATTAGTGTTTAAGGGCAGTAGTGGGGAGTATTACGGCTTCAAGGTTAAGTGGTACCACAAACTGACTGGAACCTATGTTTTAGCTTTGCCTATATTTCTCATTCTGACTTACTTTGTGGGTGAGGTATGAAGAGCGCTAGAAAAGTAGCCAAGGGCGATACTTGGCAGCTTAAAGAGACAGGTGCAAAGGTTGTTATAACCCACTCCGGTTCTTTAAGCGTTGGATGGCGTGAGAGTGGTGCGATAAACACCACTCATACATCGCGCAAACAATTTTTGATTGACTATAGCAAGCCAAGAGCACTTATTGCTAGTGATTACATTGAGCGCACATTTTTAGAGATTGGGGGTATTGGCAGCTTCAACAAGATATTTACGGCGGTGCTGGCGGGCAAGAAGCGTGTTAGAGCGGAGGTACTGAGGTCGGCATTGCATAGCTTATGCGATGTTGGCACGGTGCACTACTTTGAACGTAGCGATACATACATGTTTACGGGAGTCGATGAATATGGATATTAGAAAGTTTAAGGGTAAGGTTTATGAGGTTGTTAGTTCATGCGACCACGCCAAAATCAACATCGACCGCGCCACTAGAACGATAAGGTGCATGGTTTGCTTTGAACTGCTAGACCCTTTTGACACAGCCATGAATTATGTGGACGCGCTTGATGAATATACGGATAAGCTGAATGCCTACCGAGAGCGCTTAGTTCGAGAAACAGCACGCAATAAGTTACTTGCCCGCAGGCTTGAGAATCGCAAAAGAACTAAGTGCAATCATTGTAACAAGATGACAAATATCAAAATCAAAGAGCCAACGCTTTTGGAAGTCCGCGCAGAAGTAAAAGGGGATTTAGTGTGAGTGATCCAAGAGAGGGTATAAAGCAGCTAACACAAGAGGTTTTTAAGGGTGTGCCGCTTTATATAAAGAGCGCAGGTATTAGCGGTTATGGACATCTCACTTATTTTAGCGTAACTAAAAATAGGTTGAGTACGTATGGCAGGCAATTAGAAATCGGCAAGGTCACCGCCGCTGACTGGCCACCAGTTCAGAAAGACTATCACGAAAAACTAGGTTACGTCGCTTGTGATACGACGGACTGGCAGGACAGCGCTATAGATAGGGAGCCGACGGAGTGAGTAAGTTGAAAGACAACCACAGAATAATAGCCATGCTTAAGCAACAAACGCACGGCATATGCAATCCATCTGATTATAAGGGTCAAGACTATATACCTCATAAAGCACGGAATAACCGCAAGACAAAAAGAAGTGGGAGAAGGTAATCCAAATATGGATTATTAACAATATCAGTAACTTGATGGTAGAAAACGCCGCAATAATTAGTTAGTGATATTAGCTCAAAAAATTGCAATACTTTAATTTAGGAGCAACTGATGATTAGTGTTATAAAAACAAGGTTTGGCGAAAGCCCGTCCTTAGAGCTAACCAATGGGGAGTGGCTCAAAAACGGTATGGGCGCTAAAACTGCCAACCTTAACGGCGGTCATGGCGGATTATCTCCTGAAATAAACTGGGAGGATAAAGCGGCATCTGTTGCTATGATTGACGACACGCCAGCCAAATCGCTGGCAAGCATATTGGTATGGGGTGAAGACCCTAATTGGGATTGGTCACGCCATTTTCAGGAGGTGGTTAATTATTTAGCGGCTAACATGATTAGGCGTTGCCAAGAAGACGGTCGCGGCGCACCGCAGGCATGCACTCATAGCCTGACGGAGCTAGCATGGCTGATGGCGCGTATGGTGTTACACTTTGAACTATATGAGTTATGGGATATTTATACAGTTAAAGGGCGATTGGGGTTCTCAGGCATTGCAGTGAAAGCAAGTACGTACACCAATGTATGGCTGACCTACCAAAAGCAGATGACCCATGATTTGTTTGATATGGTTGGCAAGGCTGATTACTGTGTTAGCGAGTATCGCAGACAGCTGAATAATCTTAGCTAATTGATACCGCTTGACCCATGACCCCCGAATGGGGTAGTATTTGTCATACTGGCTTCAGTCGTAAGTACAGCCAATCAAGTTATAAGCGAAAGACACCTCTCCGGTCCTTTCGCTTTTTTATTCAGTGCAAATGCTAACGTAAGCAGCAAATGCCTAGTTGACTGACAAAGCGTCCGGTTAAGGTCGTAAACCATAGCAAGGGATGATTAAGCGGATAGTACAGCGAAGTAGACGTAGAAATCGTCTAGCCCAAGCGTATAGTAGATGAAGATTTATGTTGAAGCATGGATAACAACAAGCGCTTGTTGTTATTTGGAATACGGTTAAATTCCGTGCGTCTACCCCAATTCAAAAAAACCCGTCATTAATTTGATGGGTTTTTTTATGCCTGTCTGATTTAGCCACGGACAGCACATGCCATAGAGGTACCCACTGGCAGTTGGCACTGCAACCAAACTGAAGCCTTCACTGATTGATGCACGTTGCATGTGGCGTGTAGTCATCATGATGTGATGGCAATCCTTACCCACGTTAGAAATAGCGTGGGCTTTTTTATATCTACGATTTAGCAGAGAGTGCTATGTGCGAGCTAACTAACCAACAAGCTTATGATTACTACAAAAGTTTGAAATCGCCAAGTGCTAAAGATTATTGGCTCAACTTTTTGAAGAGTAGATCTAATAGAGGTGGTAAGGATGCTAAGGGCGCGCAAGAGCAGCTCGATAAGATTAAGTCTTATAAGTAATGACGGGCCCATAGCTTAAGGGTAAAGCAACCGACTCATAATCGGCAGATTGAAGGTTCGAGACCGTCTGGGCCCACCATATTGAATAACCAGTTTGCCCTCCTTGATTGGTCAGGGCATTTTTTACATGAGGTAAAAAGCGATGGGGCTCAAAGCGCTAAAACCAAGACTGCACGAGATAAGCAGTACTGGTATCGATAATCATCAGCCAAAGTCACGATGGGGGCATGGCCGTGGTGGTCGGCCTTGGCGTCGCTTGAAGGACAGGATGCTTCTGCGAGATAGGCATACGTGCCAGCACTGCAAGCGAGTAGGTGGGGAGTTGGAGTTAGATCACATTATTAATGTTGCAGCAGGTGGCACGGATGATGAATCCAATCTGCAAATACTTTGTGTCGACTGCCACAAGATAAAAAGCCAAGTAGAAAGCAGTAATGGTCAATACGGTTTAACAAGTAGAGATGATTTCTAGTTAATCAGTGTTAAATAACCCGGGGGGAGGTGATTTTATTTTCCTCTGAAAGCCACAGGACACCTCACGCCATCTCACTTATAAAAAAAACCTGTGTTTGCAAAATATGTTAAAGCACTCCGAAAAAGTTAAAGGAGGTCTTGATGGCGCTCACGCTAAAAAAAAGATTATATGCTGACGCTATCATGGACGGTGAAACTAAAGCTGATGCTGCCTTAATAGCAGGGTACTCAAAGGCTACAGCCTCGCAAGCAGGTTCAAGATTATTCAAAGATGAAGATATTATTCAGTATATCGAAACCAAGACTTCGGAAAAAAAACAGGTCGAAGTTGGTGCGGTCCATGTTAAAAAAAACGTGGTCGACCCTAAAGAAAGGTTGCTGGAATTATTAAACGACCCAGACCCAAAGATTCAACTGAGCGCGGCCAGCACGCTGATGCCATATATGTACGCAAGAATTGCACCGGCCGGTAAAAAAGTAGGCGAGAAAGAGCAGGCCATCGAAGCAACTAAGAGTGGCAGGTTTGCAACACTTGGTCAGCAGTCGGACAAAATACAATAAGGATTTCCCATGCCTATATTCCCAGATCATTACGCTATTAATTTTTATATCAGAAACGATGTAAAGCGGTTTAGTCGCCGCATACTTTCACAAGTTCCAAGCTTTGGCGACACCTTGGTGTTCAATAAGCAGCGGTATCGCATACATAGCGTAGAGTGGTGCTTGGATTATAACGCGACCAATAGAGAGTATCAGGCGCTCATAAATATAGAAATGATAAAAGCGATGGGCGAATAAATCAAAGAATGTACTCCATTAAAATGATAATAGATAACAAGCCGCCTTAATGGGCGGTTTTTTATGGGCGACGATAAATGATTACTAAATGGACCACGGCGCTACCTGATTGGGAGAAGCGCATAGTCCAGAAAAAATCATTATTGCCTTGCGCGCCGCTCAATCAAGAAGTTGCTGATATTGCATTAAGGGTTTTTAACAGTCTTATCTTGGTTGATGTGATTGGCAAGCCTACATTGGGCGAAGCGTCGCTCAAGTGGTCATCGGATTTTGTGGCATCTATCTTTGGTGCGTATGATCCTGAAACCGGCATTCGCATGATTACCGAGTTCATGCTACTTATTGCGAAGAAGAACGCTAAGTCTACGTTGGCCGCCGGCATTATGATGACCGCGCTTATCTTAAATGAAAGACACAGTGCTGATTTAGTGATTATTGCACCAACCAAAGAGGTTGCCAGCAACTCATTCAATCCAGCTCGAGATATGATAGCCGCCGATCCTGAATTGTCAGCTATGTTTAACGTGTCAGAGCACACTCGGACCATTACTCACTTAGGTACGAATGCAAAACTAAAAGTTATTGCTGCTGAATCAGAGGCGCTGGCAGGTATCAAGGCGTCTTATATATTGGTCGATGAGTTGTGGCTGTTTGGCAAACGAGCTAATGCTGGCTCAATGCTACGTGAGGCAACTGGTGGTCTTGCATCTAGACCGGAAGGCTTTGTTATCTACCTAACAACCATGCCTGATGAACCACCAACAGGCGCGATGAAACAGAAATTGGATTATGCCAGGGGCGTTCGAGACGGAAAGATTGATGATCCTCAGTTTCTAGCCTTGCTTTACGAGTTTCCACAAAAGTATTTAGATGATGAGCTTTATCTCAAGCAAGAGAATTGGTATATCACCAATCCCAATATGAATGCTTCGGTTAATGAGAAGTATATTGAGCGTGAGTTTAAGAAAGCGGCTGACGAAGGCAAAGAAGAATTACAAGATTTCACTGCCAAACATTTAAACGTTCAAATCGGCGTATCAATGAGAGCTAATAGATGGGCTGCCAGTGAGTTTTGGGAAAAAGCAGCAGCACCAACCCCATTTACTTTAGAGCAGCTTATAGAGGCGTCAGAAATCATCACCATGGGCATTGATGGCGGCGGGCTTGACGATTTGTTAGGAATGGCAGTTATTGGCCGTCTGCCAACGGTTATCCGTGAGTATGAAGATAAAGTCAGCAAGCAAAAGATACAGGTTAAGCCGTGGTGGGTATGGACCCGTGCATGGTGCCATGAGATAGCATTGGAGCGCCGTAAATCTATCTCTGATACGCTGCGTGATTTTGAGAAGCAAGGCGACTTATCTATTGTCAAAAACATTGGCGATGAAACAGATGAGCTCGCCAATATTGCTAAGCAGGTCTTTGACAGTGGCAAACTTAATAAGATTGGACTTGATCCACTAGGTATTGGGGCGCTGATTGATGAGCTCGTTATGATTGGCATACCAAGTGAGATGCTGATAGGTGTGACGCAGGGCTTTAAGATGTCAGGCTATATTAAGACCGCTGAGAATAAGATTGCGCGTAAAGATATGCTGCACGCTAGTCAAAACATTATGGCGTGGGCGGTTGGTAATTGCCGCACAGTCGTCAGAGGTAGCGGGACGATGCTATCAAAAGCTGAGAGTGGTACCGCCAAGATTGACCCAGTTATTGGCATGCTAAACGCAGTCGCACTGATGAGCGAAAACCCTGATGTTCCTAAGTCAGACGTTCCCACAATGTTTTTTGTTTAAGGACCAACTATGTTAATTAGAATTCTAAGGGCTATATTTTGTGGTTCTTGTGAGTGCCATAGCCCGACAGATACCAAGAAGGGGTGTAATAAGTACGCACCTTGCTTTCGTTCGGTTTATGGGTCAGATAATTACAGTTTTTCAGAGTGTGCACGCCGAGGCTGCTGTGAGTGTTCTGGCTACTCACGACCTACTCCGCCAAAGCCGCAACATCCTCATAAATAACCAACACCGCCAATAAGGGCGGTTTTATTTTGCCCAAATTTTATAACGAGAAACCTTATGACTAAAGCTTATAGCGTACTAAAGGTTAAGGCGATAACCGAAGACGAAGAGACGCGCACCATCACTGGCATCGCATCGACGCCGAAGCAGGATCGTGATAATGACATTTTAGATATGGTCGGCGCTAAATTCGCTTTGCCTATTCCTTTGCTTTGGCAGCACAACTGCAATCAACCGATTGGCGAAGTTACTGATGCAACCGTCACAGAAGAAGGCATTGAGATCACTGCCACTATTGTCAAAATCTTAGAGGAGGGCACTCTCAAGAATCGCACTGACGAGGCCTGGCAGTCCATCAAGTCCGGATTAGTCAAGTGTCTATCCATTGGTTTTAGACCGCTTGAGTACAACTACCTGGAAGACAGTTGGGGTATGCATATCAAAGTTTGGGAATGGTATGAGTTATCTGCTGTCACGGTGCCTGCCAATCCTGAAGCGGTAATCACTAGCGTTAAAAAAATCAAGCAGGCATTTTCGGATGCTCAAAATCATACAACCCCATCTTCAAAAATGAAGACCGAGCTATCGGCAACTGAGCCGCAAACAAAAGCCCCAAGCAGCACCAGCGTTCCAAATTTAAAACAATCTCGAATCATCACCTTAGTTGACCCTAATCAGGGCAGCATACGTTTACTATCTGGAGAATGACCTATGTGGGAAAAACAACGCGCACAACTTCTTGCGACCATTAAGTCTAAAAAAGGCAAGGTCCAAAACATCATGAAAAAAGCGGCTGACGACGACCGTACCGCTGACGACGGTGAAGAAGATGAAATCGCTGTATTAGAAGCAGAAATTGCACGTCTTGAAACCAACTTAGTACGAGTTGAAGGTTTTATTGATGATGCGAAAAACGCACTCAATGACGCAACGCCAGCTGCTGGTGAAAACGAAGAAGAAGCTGCCGCAAGTGCAGAAGGCGAAGCAGACCCTGCCGAATCTGCCAAAGGCGTCAGCGCTGTGAAGCCAAACCATGCCAAAAAAGGCATTGGTTTTGCTCAGCTGACAAAAGCGAAAGCTTTAGCGGTGCTACAACAAAAGAATGGTAATTATGTTAGTCCACTCGCCATTGCCAAGTCACAAGGTATGGACCCGCGCGTCATTCAAGCGCTAGAAAAAGCAGCCGCCGTGCTCGATACCTCTAACTCAAGCGCCTTGATTGTAGAAAATCAGCTCGCCAATGAGTTTATCGAGATGCTACGCGCTGAGACCATTGTTGATAAATTATCATCACAGATGCGCGCCGCACCATTTAACGCAACCATCCCGGGTATGGCGACTGGCGGTATTGCCGCTTGGGTTGGTGAAGGCGAAGCAAAGCCCGCGACCAATCCGACATTCAATACAGTCGAAATCAAGCATCATAAATTGGCTGGTATTGTCGTGCGTACTGATGACTTACTCAAACTATCCACACCAGGCACTGACCAAATGCTACGTGACGATATGATTGAGGCGTGTGCTGCACTTATTGATAACACGTTTATTGATACCGGCGCGCAAACCACCAAGCGCCCTGCCGGTGTGCTCAACGGTGCTACCAAAATCGACCATACTGGTACCACTGTCAATAATTATAAAGCCGATCTTGCAGCTTTACGCGCGGCATTTATTAGTAATAGCTTATCATTAAAAGGCGCTTGTTATGTGATGAGCGAAACCCGTGCCAGTGACATAAGCGAGCTAACCGATGCGCTGGGTAATCCATACTATCGTGGTATGGACGCGCCCTTCGGTGAAAAAACACTCAAAGGCTTAAAAGTCATTGAGTCTGAGACCGCCGCTGATGTCATCGCTTTAATCAAACCGTCTGAGCTGTACTTGGCAGACGATGGTGCGGTTGAAATTGCATTTAGTGATCAAGCAACTATTAATATGGGCACTGACGCTGAGCAATTGCTAGTAAATTTATGGCAACAAAATATGACAGCCATTCGTGCTGAACGTCATATCACTTGGGCGAAACGCCGCGTAACTGCCGCTGCTTATATTGACTACACTAATGTAATTCCATAAAAGAAAAACCTGTTTAAATTAAGACCGACCAAAACCTCAACCATGTGTTGGGGTTTTTTATGAGTAGGTATTGGTAGTGCCCTTCCTTCGCTATCCGTATCTACTCCTAAAAAAATACGAGGTCATTATGAGAATTAAATATATTAAAGACGCGCCAAATGGTCCTGCAGGAATGCTAGATGAAGTCACTGAATTTGAAGGCAACGTCTTAGTATTGACTGGATTTGCTGTCGTCGATGACGGTATCAAAATTAAACCATCAATCGAGCCAAAGCCTAAAACCAAATCAAAGGCTAAAGCAACCACTAAAACTGATAGCGAGTAATAATTATGGGCATGCTTGATTGGTTCACCGGCAAAAAATCTGCAAGCACCGCCCAACCAGTTAATGGCGGTGATGTTTGGCATACCATACATGATCCGTTTACCGGCGCATGGCAACGCAACGAAGAGATTGAAGTCAGCAAGAACGACCAGATGCGCCATCATGCCGTGTTTGCTTGTGTGTCATTGATTACCCGTGACATTGGTAAGCTCAAAATCAAGACTAAAAGAAAGGTTGAGGGCGTCAGTCAGGTCTGTACCAGCTGTATTAACCCTTTGCTAGCTAAGCCTAACGACTTTCAAAACTGGCAGCAATTTGCCGAAGCGTGGGCAACCAGTAAAGCCACATCAGGCAACACATATGTGTGGAAAGTCCGCAACATCTATGGCGAAGTATGGAAATTACAGATACTTAATCCTGAACGCACCAAGCCGTTGGTCGACCCAAACGGCAATGTGTTTTATCAAGTCCGTAAGGATCGTTTGTTTGATTTAGATGAGGATGTTGTGCTTCCTGCGTCTGAGATTATTCATGACCGCTTTAACTGCTTCTATCATCCGTTGGTTGGCCTATCACCTATCGTTGCTTGTGCGTTGTCTGCCAGTCAAGGCATCAGCATTCAACGCAATGCCCAAGCATTTTTTGCGAACGCCTCACGACCATCCGGAATATTGGTTGCGCCGGGGGCAATTACTGAACAGACCAGCAAAGAGTTAAAAGAAAATTGGCAAAAGAACTATTCAGGCAAAGGTAGTGGCGGAACAGCGGTAATGGGCGACGGCATGAAGTACGAACCTATTTCAGTCGCCGCCAATGACGCACAATTGGTAGAGCAGTTGAAGATGTCAGGTGAAATTATCTGTACGGCGTTTAGCGTTCCCGCTTTTAAAGTTGGGCTTGCAGCATTACCCACTGGCAAGGTCAGCGACCATAACGACATCTACTATAGCGACTGCCTACAGCACTACATAGAATCTATTGAAACATTACTCAATCAGCACTTGGACTTAGAAGCCGGTGTCGAAGTTGAGTTTGATTTAAAAGCACTACTTCGCATGGATTCAAACAGTCAGATGTCGTTCCTTAAAGAAGGTATTGGTGCCGCCATACTATCGCCAAATGAAGCGCGCGCTGAGCTTGGCTATGCAGCTGTATCAGGAGGTGAAAGTCCAATGATTCAGCAGCAGAACTTTAGCCTTGCTGCTATCGCCAAGCGCGATAGTAGTGCTGATCCGTTCGCCAAAATACCTGCTCCAACAAATGAAGACCCGAAACAAGGAGAGGATGATGGTTTGGGTAACGCTTGAAGACGCAAAGCATCACCTTCGTTATGACGATGATAGTAATGACCCAATGCTGGTGGCTTATATTGCTGCTGCTGAGGCTGCTATCAATCGATATATCACAGATAAGGTCACGCCAGATACCACTCCTGATATTAAAGTCGCAGCCTTACTGCTAGTTGGTTACTACGACTACCACCGCAACATGGATAAAGATATGCCTAGCGATGGTAATTATTTGCCAGCGCCAGTCAGGACTTTACTTTGGCCGTATCGCAAACCAACTGCTATCTAAAAGATGTTTATAAGGAACTGATTATGTATGTACTTACTTTAAAACGCATGATGATTGGCAGAACCATTGTGCAAAAGGGCGAGACTGTTTCTGTCAGCCAAAATGAAGGTCATAAGTTATTAAAAAAAGGTGATGTGCTTGCCGTCAAAACTCTAGACCCTGCAGACGCAAAGCCTAAAACAACAAAACCAAAAGTCGTATCAATCAAAGACGATCCTAAAGATAACGTAGGGGATTGACAACAATGGCTTGTAAAGGATGCGAGGCCCGCCGTGAGTGGATTAAACAAAGAACCGAAGAAGCCAGAAAACGAGCAAAGCAACTTATTGCCAAGCTTAATAACGCTGGTGACCAAACTGGTCGAACAAAATAACGTACTGATTGAGCAGTCAGCCGAAAAAGAACGGGTGATATTGCGATTGCTTGATCAACACGATGAGATATTAAACGAGCTTGTCGAACAGCAAGACGACGATGAGCAGACAGGCTCTACCTTTTTAGATATGGACGGATGATATGGCAGTAAATGCTGGCGAGTTACGCCATAGAGTGATTATCCAAGAGTATATAAAAGGTGGTCGTGATGATGACGGTTATGAATTGCCATCGCAATGGACCGAATACATTAAGCTTTGGGCAAAGATTACACCGCTATCTACCAAAGACTTGTTAAGCGCTCAAGCTGCGGATTCAGAAGTAACCGCACGTATGAAAGTGCGTTATCGCACTGACATCGATACGACTATGCGTGTTATTTGGAAGGGGCGTATCTTCGCCATTGACTCACAAGGCTTGGATGATAACGACACGGGAGTGGAACATACTACTTTCAACCTAAGTGCTGGGGTCGAAGCATTCAAGGACTAGGCTATGGCAAACGAAATAACCGGACTCGATGAGGTTCAAGCAAAGCTACGTCAGCTTGGCAACCAACGTAAGGCTAAGAATGCTGCTACACGATCTTCACGTAAAGCAATGAACATCGTCAAAAAAGCGGCTGTGCTCAACGCCAAAGCACTCGATGACAAAGACAGCCCTGAAAGGATTTGGAAAAACATTATTACCAAGGCTGGCAAAACCAAAGGTGTTGATAATGTGATGATGAGGGTTGGTGTCAAAGGAGGCGCTAAACAGTATGGCACCAATGCAGACAATAGGCGGGCGGGCCGAGTAGGTCGCAGGTATCAAACCCAAGGAGATAAGAAAAACCCCGGCGGCGATACTTGGTACTGGCGATTGGTGGAATATGGAAGTGCAACCAACAACGCTACTCCTTTTATGCGACCGGCATTAAATAACAATATAGATGCAGTACAAGCTGAATTTGCCAGAGCTTATAAAGAAGAGCTTGATAAGGAGATTGCTAAGCTATGAGTTTTTTACCAATATACCGAACTCTTAAGGCAGATGCTTCCTTAGCGGCACTCATTGATGTTGAAAGTAAAGCGTTTGAAGATATTGCACCGTATGGCACACCGGCGCCTTATGTCGTATGGCAAACCATCAGCGGGCAGGCAAACAATCATTTGGATGAGCCTGCAAATTTTGACGACACGCAGTATCAGTTGATGGTCTACGCAACAGATGCAAAGACCGCTTATGAGTTACGCGATGCTTGTCGAGCTGCGCTCGAAAAAGAATCTTGGGTATCAAATCCATCTATCAGTCTATATGACAGCAAGGCAAAACTTTATGGTCGTGGATTCGATGCAAATTGGATCTTAGAGCGTTAAGAAAACACACTACTCACAGGAATAAAATTATGGCTAAGATTAAAAAAGGCGTACTCACGCAAGGCACGAGTGTTTGGATTAAGCACGGTGAAGCTAGTGCTGCGATATTAACTAAGATGGCTTGTATTACTGGCATTGTATTGGGTGATGATAGTCCAACCGATATCCCTGACACTTGCTTAGAGGAAGAGGATTCAGCAACGTCGACTTATGGACTAAATACACCGGGTGAAGGGTCTATCACGATTAATACCGATCCCGAAAACGCTACTCATATCACTTTACTGCAGCTTGCTGATGACCGTGAAGGTGTAGAAGTATTTGTCGGCTGGTCTGACGGCAAGGTCGTACCAACAATAGAAGCTTTGACTGGCGTAGTAACGCTGCCTGAAGGCCGTACTTGGACCTCGTTCACAGCCTTGCTGAAAAATAGCGCGCCTACCTTTGATCCGGATTCACTGGTTAAGCATACTGTTTCGATGAAGCGTCAGTCTCGAGCTATAACGGCATACAAGACCGCTACGCCATAAAAGCGCTGCATAACATCAATGAAAAATAAGCCCTCTTAATTGAGGGCTTTTATATTTTAAAGGACTCTAAAGATGGAAGTTTTGAATCTAACAGAAATTAAATCAGGTAGCCTCGTCTCACAAATACGTGATGAGACTGTAGTTTTTCGACACAATGGCAAAGAATGTAGTGTGAATATTCGTATCAAGCAACTGCCATTCGTTGAAACTGAGTCGCTATTCTTGCGCTGGGGCAATAAAGAAAACGTTGCATCTGAATGGATTAGTAAGGCTCTAGTCGACGATAAAGGCAAAACGATGTTCACCCAAACTCAGGTTGAGAATACCTTTGTACAGGCGCTAGCGAATGCAGTGTTTGAAATGATATGGAATGCTGACAATGTAAAAAAGCCGGAGGCGAAAGCCAAGAGCAAAGCGGCTTCATAGCAGGCGAAAGTGAGTTGTTATTTGAGCTTGCGTTGGCTGGCATCGGCGGCAATACGGTACATCAAGTGAAAAGCAACTTAACCATGCTTGAGGTTAGGCAGTGGGCTGAATATCGTTATAGACGAGGCAGCCTGAACATAGGCCGCAGACTTGAGCAGGCTGCAGCGCACGTTATGAGTTTTAGTTATAACACTAAAGCCAAAGCAGAAGAGCGAATTGACCCGCTTGAGCTGATGCCACATGAAGACGATATCATTGAGAGTTTTGAGGCGCAGATTGACGATTAGGGGTATGGTTTTCCGCACTCTGAGCATTCCCAGCCATCATGATTTACAAATAGGTTGGCGACTAGTAAGAATGCCACAACGAACAGCCATAGACCAACCGTTACGATAGATAGAATGATATGTAATATCCAATTAAACCGCTCAGCATTACGATGGTGAACGGTTTTTTTGCCTTGTTTCGAACAACGAAGCAGTCTCTGCTCTACAACTGTAGCCATAACTCAATCCTTTTTATTGATTATTTATTATAAGTAATTAAATAAGTTTATACCTGCTAAAAAGCAGGCTTTTTTTTGCCTAAAATAAGGAACGCTATTATGGCAACAAGCTCGCTTGGTACACTAACTCTAGATTTAGCGGTAAAGCTAAGTGAGTTTAGCGACGGTCTTACGCGCGCTGAACGCGAAGCAAGAGATAGCACAAGCAATATAAGCGACTCTGTTAGTGGTATGCGGGACAGTATTGCAGATGACATGAGTAAAATATCAGGCTCATTTGCCGGTATGGCGATAGGTGGGGCTATAGTTGCAGCAGGCGCATTGGCATCAATGGCTGTAGAGGCTGCCAAGGCTGACGTGCAAATGTCTATAATGGCAGGAACCGCTAACACTAGCCTAAAAAACTTTCAGGTGTTGACGCATGCGGCGCAAGGTTTAGGCGTAGAGCAAGATGCGTTAGCTAGTATCTTAGCAGACGTACAGGAGAAACTAGGAGAGTTTAGTGCCACTGGTGGTGGTGGTGCCGCTGATTTCTTTGAAGCTTTGCAAAATAACACTAAAATGACAGACGAAGAAATCACCAATCTTGGTAAGACATTGCAAGGTAAAGATGGAGTGGAGGCTATCCAAGTCATCAAGGATAAAATGGACGAGCTTGGAGCAACGTCACAAGAACAAAGATTTGTTTTTGAAAGCTTAGCTGGCGACCTAGGCAATCTGATGGGCTTGTTCTCTGATGGAGGTCAGATACTTGATGATTATGGCGTAAAACTAACTGATGCAGGCGTCATTAAAACAGAAGCCGCGATCGATCAATCGAAAATATTGGCCGCCGAAACAATGGCAATACAAACCAAGTTTGAAGGCTTAAAAACACAATTAGTAACCGATATGATCCCTGCATTAGGCACACTTGCCACATATTTTGCCGATGGTACGGAGAAGGGCGCAGATTTTAAGGACGAAGTTTCGGAGGTCGGTAAGGCTGTAAATGGCACTGCCGCATTGATTGTTGGTTTGGCAGCCGGCGTTGGTATATTTAGCTCAGTGATGCAGCAATTTAGCATTCAGGCTGGAAGTTTAGGTCAAACGGTAGAAGATTTTTATAATGCCGATGGATTAAAAGAGAAAGGCGCAGCTTTGGCCGCTGGCATGACTAGGCAGGCCGCGGCAGGTGTGGCTGGTTATATGACTATCACCAACCAATATAAAAGTGCAGTAGATACAATTAATACGCTAATGGATGGTCAGAAACTTAGACTTAGTGACCTAGGGCAAACTTATTACACTACGAATAATTTTCTTCAGAGCTACAACGAAGGTTTGGAGGTTAGCACTAAGCAAGCTGATGCCAATGCTAAAGCTGAGGAAGAGCGCGCTAAAGCGATCGACAAAACTGCAAAGGCACAATCTAGGCTAGTCGGTATTAGTGGCGATACGGGCATTGGCAGCGCCCATCTACACGTACAGTATCGAGATAAAAGCCGAGCCGTAAGTGCAGCAGATTTAGCTCGTTTCCAAGTCGGAGGAAAAAATATAACCGACTATAGAAAAACCAGTGGTTACGGGCCGAGAAATACAGGCATTAAAGGTGCGTCAACATACCATCGCGGTACTGATTATGCCGTACCTAAAAACACGGATATTACGACGAGTGTACCAGTTAAGAATGTCAAAACATGGCTTGATAAAAAAGGTGGCGGCTATGTATCGACTATTACTTTTGGCGATGGTGTGGTTATTGATCTGCTTCATCAGATGCCTGGCATCATGGGTATCGAAAAAGGCGAGACTACAGGTAACAATCAGATAGATGGCGCTATCAAGAAAGCCGATGCAATGTGGCAGAAGTCAGCAGATGACGCCGCACGGGCACAAGAAAAAGCGGCGGCAGACGCAATTAGAGCGCAAGAAGAAACTTTGCGCAAGCAAGCATCTGTCGCTGGCAAATGGGCTCATAAGAAAGAAAAAATAGAAATCGATTATCAAAACAACAAAGCTGAGGTTGAACAAGCTCACGCTAAAGGTTCCGCCGATTACATCAAGTATATGGCTCGCGTGGAAGAGAGATACATCAAAGACAAAAATGCAGGCGTGCTCTCACTGTCTGAGAAATACTTTAGTGAAGAGCAGCGTATTCATGCTGATCATAAAAAAGCTATGGAGGTAATTGAAAAGACCTACATCGAAGACGACAATCTTCGCCAATACTACGTTGACGCGCAAAACGCAGCCTATGAAAAAGATTTAGAAAACTTTCGATGGGCTGCTGGCGCAAAAGCCCGTGAGCAAGACAAGATGTATCAGTCCATTGCTAATAGCGCAAAAGCCAATGGAGCAAATGCTTTTGATAATGGTTTGGATAGCATGGCTCAGCGCACCATGAGCAATGATGATTATGCAGTTTGGCGAGTGGGGCAAGATTATCGAGAGAGTTCTAAATCAGTCAATGACCAATACACTAATCGGAAGTCTGAAATTAATGATACTGACGAACGTGGCGATTTTAAGCTACCAGCACTTGAACGGTTTGAGTTGTTAGAACTCGCTAAGCAAGAGCACCTGGATAATATGTGGGCGATGGAGCAAAACCACGCCTTAAAAGAAAAGTCCCTTAGTGAGCAACTGCAAAACGCTAAGCTTGAAAATTACAGCACAACATTAGGCGCCATGGGAGGATTGCTTGGCGCGTTTGCTGGCGAGAACAACCGAGTCAGTCAGATGATGTTTGCGGCTCAAAAAGGTTATGCGCTCGCCCAAATATTTATGAATAACAAAGTGGCACTGTCAGAAGCTTGGGCGTCGGCACCATTCCCATACAACGTGCCAGCTGTAACCATGGCTGCGCTTGAAACAGGTGCGCTAGCTGCGGCCGCTCAAGCTATAACGCCAATGTTCAGCGGTATTGCCCATGGTGGTCTTGATTATGTTCCAAAAGAGCAAACGTACCTGCTCGATAAGGGTGAGCGCGTACTGTCACCCAATCAGAATAAAGACTTTACCAATTTCATGCAGGGCAATAAGGGTGGTAATAGCTATAGCGGTGATGGTGTGGGCGAAGTTAACATTGTTGTAACTGTAGATGCCAAAGGTAATGGTTCTATGACCGGTGATACTGCTAATGCCTTTGCTAGAACGATGGCGAAGCAAGTAGAGCAAACGGCTCGGAATGTGGTTAGAAAAGAGTTAATGCAAGGTGGTATGATAGACAATCGTCTTAGAAGATAAGCTTGCTATTGGAGCAGCTTTACATAAAAAGGAGATGGTTGTGAGCGATATTGAAAGCATAGTGGAAGGTTTTGGAGAAGGCATTAAGCCTTTGTTAGAAAATCTGGTTAGCCTAGATTATGCAAATACCTTTTTGGTCTCGGTGCTGGTAAAACACTTGATTGATGAAGGTGTTATTAATCTTGATAAATACTTGGAGAGCAACAAACACTACGAAGAATTGCTTAAAGAAGGGTTTTTAAAGCAGGGCCCTGAAAGTGAATCAGCGCAACAAAATGTGATGATGCTTGAAAAAACCTTTGCTGGCCACAGAAATGATCTTGCCAAACCCGAGTGAGAGCTTTTATTATTAATTGAAAAAACCACCCTAATCGGTGGTTTTTTAATGGATGAAATATATGACACTCAGAACGTTTACATGGTGCATCAATGCAGGTGCAACGCAAAATACCGAGATTAAAACCCATACCACGCGCTTTGGCGATGGTTACGAGCAAGTTTCTAGCTTTGGTATCAATAATGCCCGTAAGTCATGGCAATGCTCAAAAACAGCATTGTCGCCCGAGATTAATGAAATACATGATTTTTTGTTAGAACATAATGGCGTCACTCCGTTTATTATGACTATCGATGGTGAAACCAAAACATATCGTACTGAAGGTGATATCAGTAAGACCCACATTAGTGGTAAAGTTTGGCAAGTATCATTCAATATCCGACAGGTTTTTGTTCCTTAGTTCCGCAAGAGATCCTACCTACACCATAAAAGCCCACCTAAAATAGGTGGGTGTTTTTTTGTGCCTAAAATTTGATAGATAAGCCCAAACTTGGGCACATCTAATAGCGCATATTTAGGGTGTTAAAAATGAATGTGCTGAGCAGTTATAAGACCACTGCTCAAAGTTGAGCAGTGGTAATGCGTTACGAGGTAACACTGATAAGACCTTCAACACCTTTATGATCAAGGTTCCGCATTTGAAGTGCGGAATACATGGGTCCATCCTCAGTTTGAGGTTAGATAAACGACATCCTCAAACTGGGGAAGCTGGTTTATAGGGTTTTCTAAAAAATAGTACATACTTAGGGCGTACCATCTGGTACACCCAACCCAAACCTATAGCACCAAAAATCCTCATTAGGGGACGTACAAAAGACGCTGACGAGATGCATCCAAATTTGGATGTATCTATTTGCTAGGCTCACCTGCATGGAGAAAATCACCATACAGATGGCTTTTATTAGATGCCCCCAATTTTGGGGTTATCTGTTTAGATATGCCCAAACTTGGACGCATCTATTTAAATGTCCTCAAACTTGAGGGTATCTTTATATAGACGTTTCCGTCATTGGCGGTAGCGTTATTCAACTTCCGCCAATGACGGAAGTTAAGGGTATGCTAAAAAATAGAATACCCTTGCTGGCATGAATATCTATCCTCAACTTGAGGTTGGACAATCTAGGAGTGTCATAATTATAACGATACGCTATACATGTGTTTTATACATCCCCCATTGGGGGTTGTACTAATAAACAAGGGTCTCCTAAAAAATAGGGGGCCTTTGCTAGCAATATTATTCAGTCGCCACTGGTGATTAATAATCTAGGGGGTGTCGTCATAATTACGACACCCCTTTTTTTAACTTCCACACTGTGTGGGAGTTAAGAGGCCTGCCCAAAGTTGGGCAGGGGTGGATGGCTAGTTGATCCACTGCCCAGCTTTGGGCAGTGTAGGATTTATAGGGGTCGTCATGATGACGAGCCCTATTCTTGCCAGCAACTTAGCTAGGAAATCTGCTGAACATAAGTCAAATTGTTGTTGATTGCGGTTATTTGCAGTGCTATGGTCGAATTTACTTTATCCGACTATTAAGGTAGTAGCCTATGAAAATGTGGTCAGCACTTCTTATTTCTATGTTTATGATGGCGCCAATGATGGAGGCGAATGCTCGCAACTATCCTTGCTCTAAGAGCATGGGCGGTGTATCGCATTGCAAAGATGGTAAGTTCGTTTGTAAGAATGGCAAGATTAGCCAGTCTAAGAAAGTTTGTAGTGGTTATTAGGTTCTGGTATGTTGCAGGCAATAAAAAAACCCGCTTGATGGCGGGTTTTTTATCGTGTTTAGTTCTATCTATAATATGCGTAAGCGCGGTTTATCTACTACCTTTTCATTATTAAAAAATCCTTTTGGTAAGGAACAAAGCTTCTCTAGCTCTGTTTCACTATAAAAGGTTCTTTCAACAAGATCTTCTTTATCAAATCCTCCTTCATTAAGAAGTAACTCGATAGTATTCTTCATTAATTTGGGGTATTCCACTGGGGTTGTATCGTCATAAGGTTCGCTCTTTCTCCACTTACGGTAACTATAGTTTTTAAACAATCTCACTTTATAATCATCTGAAATGATACCTAAATTATGATACTGCATAATTAATGCTGCAACTGACATACCCCAGCGCTTTTTCTCAAGCAATAGATTGTCTAATGTTATGCTTCTAAAAGATAATGAGAGAGCACGTCTTGGGGCTAGGAAGTGCGTAGCAAATAAATGTGCTTGTCTCTCAACTTCTTTATAGCGATTGGTGGTTTTTAAACAGTCATCTTTAGTAAGATTCTTGTGTAGTATGATATGACCTAGCTCATGAGCGATATCAAATCGACCACGAAAAAAATTACTCTTATCTTCTGCTACCCAGATGAATGGACGATCAATCCATGTTGAAACACCATCCATACCATCATGGTCAATGCGCTCTTTAGCAACAATAATGCCATTAGATTCGATAGTTGCAATTAAATTCTTAATAGGCCTATCTCCGAGCTTCCATAATAGGCGCAATTTATTTGCATACTGTTCAATATCATCATCACTTAAAGCCAGTGCCTGATTTCTAGTAGGTGATGGAATAACATTAACTTCTGGATAATCAACCCATTCTTCAAGTGAAAAGCTAATTTCTTTAAGCCAGTTCAGCCGTGTTTCTACAATCCCTCTCAGAGTTTTAGTGGCAGTGGCATTAGAACGAAATTGATATACTTTATCTTCTGTCTGTAAGGTTTTTAATGCAAACCACTTTACTGGTAAACGTAGTACCTCTGATATTTTAATAATTGTTTCTGCATCAGGACTGCTACTTCCAATCTCCCATTTACATATAGTGCTTTTAGATTTATCAATAATTTCACCTAATCCTTCTTGAGTCAAACCTCGTGCCTTTCTTGCCTCAATTAAGCGATCTGGATTAAATTGCTTTACCATATTTGCCCCCGTTTTACTGCTTGTTGCATTACGCGTTCTTGACTATCTTGTCGAGCTCAAGTAGCGATTTTTTAAGTTTTGATGTTGGATTAACCTCTGCATCTTTAGTATCAGATACTGTTTCGATATCACTTATAACGTCTTCCAGAGATACCGTTAAGTGAATGTCTTTCAAGTCACTACTAGGAACAACGAATTTGATATACACCTTATCTAAAAAACAGATATCTACAATTACTAGAATTTTATTCGTTATATAATTACTATAGTTATCCGTAGTCGCTGTGGTAGTAGGTGTGAATAAATCATTTTGCTTGAAATTCAAATTTTCATTTTGATTCTGCTTAGCAAGCTCCCGCATGTATTTTGCTTTATTCCATTCTTGACGGGTTACTGAACGTCTTGGGAGTAGGGCAATGCCTTCTAACTCAATTAAAGGAAAAAATGCACCTTTAGCTTCAGTCTCCACTAGATTGTACTTAATATTAGTGTTGTCGAATACATCGCAAGTAGCTTGCTGGATAGCAAAGTGTTCATTCTGACCTGCTGCAGGCCCTTTGATGTTAGGGTGAGATAGCTCTTGGAGCACATAGCGACTTACGGCATCGAGCTTTGCATATAAAGTATCGTGATAATCTAATATCATCTCTATAGGCATCTCATGATGAATGGATTTTATAAGTTGTTTTTTGACACGCTCTAAATCAATCATAAGACAAATTCCAGTAAAGTTTCATTTATCGGAATAATAACTAAAAAAGTTTCTTATAGCAATAGGCAGTGTTAAAGCTTCTATTCTAAAAATATTTAATATTTTAATTTTCAATGACTTAAGAGGTTGTAGTATTAATTCATTATGGTAAAGAAGTAATTACCACAAACACATGAGCGACTATTTGCATATTTACATATTCGGAAATTCACATTAAAAAGTTTCTTTTATAAAGACTGATGTTTAGTAGAGTTGTAATAACTATGAGTGATAGACAATAGAAAACCCACCGTGAGGTGGGTTTTTATAGATTGGAGTAACTTAAAAATATTTTGAACTTATAAGCCGCGCATATAATGGTGATTTTTAACATTTCGTTCTAATGAGTTATTTTTACTAAACTCAATTAGATCTATGGCTATCTTGCTACTTTGGCGGCTTGCTGCTTGAAGAGCTCTTTTTAGGTCGTTGGGTGTCTGATAGGGAGTTATCACTTCCTTCGGAAGCTGGCTCAAGATCACTGTTGTTGTATGGTTCATTGTCACTCTCCTGGTAAAATTTATTATTAATAATTTCACAATGTGGCATGGGAGAATCTATATAGTATCTAATCATACCATCTATTTTCTTAAGCCATGCAATTTCATCAGTGTCTGGTTGTCTTACATTTTTAAATATTGTTGTTGCTTCTTTTCTATCAATTACAAAAGCATGTGAGGGATAACCTGAAATGAGTGTGATCACTCCGAATTCTTGTAAGTTGTCAAATTTAACCTTCAGTAGGTTGCCGTATTTAAAAGCAATTTCTGTAGCTCGTTGTATTTCGCCAAGCCTTAAAGGGTCAATCTGTGAAAATATAGGCGCAAAGGCACCAACAGCAATCTGAGAAGCAGCTTCGCTAGCAAGCTTTGTTGATAAACGGCTTTTAAGTTTAAGGTTGACTGTAATCGTATTAAACATCTCATATGCTTGGGATGTGAGTACATTAAAACCCTGTGTGATATCCATGCCTGATGAACGTTCGAACATTTCGTCCGATTTTACCAACTGGACATCCAATGGTCCTAGCTCGCCACGATCAGATAATACCAGTTCACTTGCACCAATTGCAATCAAAGTTCCAGCAGATTTACAATAGTGTGGCACGAACAAAGTTATTCCTTCTGTAAAATAATGTTGTAAACAGCGAGCAATCCTAAACCCTGCATCAGGATCCCCTCCATACGTAGATAAAATCAAATTTACCTTCTTAGGGTAGGGCTCTACTAATGTTTCACATACTTGAGACATTAGTTCATAGCCATATCTATCAATCGGTCCTGCATAAATAATATTTAAAGAATCTGTATTATGTAAAGACATATTAGCCTCTTAAGTTATTTTCAATTAAAAATTTGAACTGCCTTTGAATTTCTTAATACATCTCATCACACAAGCTCAACCCAACCTCTACAGCCTCACTCAAGTCAGCACCTTCCTTAATACTATAAGGCACATTAGGCTTCATACCATCGCGCTTTAGAGCTTTAGCTGCGGCTTTATTAAGCGGCGTACCGATAGATGAGTCTTTACTGTAGCCTGCAGGTTCAAAATACACTTCAATGCCAAAATCAGGGTAATAGACACACGATATTTCGCCTGACGTGGTGAAAGGGTAAGGCGTCTTATGATCAATACTCCAAAACACTTCATGTACCACAGTATTACCAGAAACAAACTTACTAGCGTAACTCCTATCTTGGGAAGGAGTGCAGGCAGTTACGGAGAACAGTGCAACGGCGCTAACTAACCACCTGGACATATTGATTCACATGGTACACCGTCCTTGTCACGGTCCAGTTTAGTATTGCCACACTTAAGCGCTTGCTTGGCTTGCTCGCAGCTCACCATCTGACCACAAGTTCGGGGCAGGTTCTTACATTGGGAACCGCCTTTCCCTTTGGCAAATAGCGGATGATCAACTTCGACAGACTCTTTTAAGGCGGTATTGCTTTGAAAAGGATTATCAATCGTTTTAACTTCAGCATTGGCTGATAAGGCAAAGAAAAATAGTGAAATAGCCATGAATTTATAGTTATCCATATAAATTGCCTTATGAACTTATAATATTTTACCCAACTTTAACTGATTAGTGAGATTTGAGCAATATCAATACACACCTATAAGCTACGACAAGCTATTAGATGCGTTTTAATGCGCTTGGTTAAGTAACCATAAGTTTCTAAGCGAGTAGAGGTAACACAATCAATTACAAAATAATTTTTAGTTAATATGGTAAACATTGAATAGCAGCAAAATCAAAAACGATTGTTGGTATTATGGTTGGTATCGTCTATTTTTAAATAATTTATATCTATATTTATCAATGACTTGTGTATGTGGTTTGGTTTCCGCCATCTCCACCAAATACTAAAAATCCGATCACTTAATGTGGTCGGTTTTTTTTGGTTTTAAATGTGTTTTATATTAAGTATTTATGAGGTCTAAAAAAGAGTTTTGGCTAATCGGAGCAAACTATTAGTCATGAATAGGATTTATGAAAAGTAGTAGGGATCTAAGCAGCGGAGTCAATCTATTATGGAAATGATACTGCGGACACTTGGGTGGTGATGGTATTCTGCAAGCCGCCATTAATCACCTGAGAGACATAGTTTGGCATCGCTTAGATGGTTTGGTTTCCGGTTCGCGCTTGGGTGATACCGATATAGGTGCTGCTGACAAAGACCGGTTTACTTGGATAAGGGGCGTAAGGGATGATGTCCTTTAAGATAAAGCTAGTCGTATTATATGTCTTTGATAGCTATATGCGAGTAAGCACTTCTGTTACTTATTTAATATTATGAAAATATATGTTTTCGCTATTCGAACATTCATAATAGAAGTGAAAACCAGCAGCCATATCTTGCTCAACTAACTCATCAACTTCTTTTTTATAATTCTGTATGTAGCTATTGCAATCAATTTTATAACCGTTTTCTGTATACAAAAATCTGATAGTTTCATGAGTAGGTATTTTGCTACCTTCTAATAAACTACCTATTTCTAGCAAACCAGACTGGTTTGCTAAATTATCAAGTTTAGTGTTTAGATTGACATCGTCGTATCTGCCCATATAGTCTGAACCCATAACCTGTTCAATAGACTCTATTTCAAAAGATAAATCTGCTTCGTCGATTTTTTTCATTTCTGACCAAGAGCCAATTGCTCTTAAATCTTCATCTAGGAATTGTAAACTATAAAGGAAATAAGAATCATCTTTAACAAATAAGTAGTACGTAGCCTCATTTAAGCCCTGATTTCGAGACAAAAAATATTTCCCATCAATTTTTTCAGGACTGAAGGTTTTGCAAGATTTGTTTTCATTACATTTTTTACTAGAAAAGTAGATGCCTGTTTCAATACTGTTATTCGTATCCGAGTATGGCTGAATGGTATTCGACTCTAATTTTGAGTTTATGTCATTGCTATTATGTGAATCAATCACGGGAAGCTGAATAGTAGTATCGCCACAAGCTTGTAGAGTTAACATAATAAATAAAAGTATTGTTTTCTTCATAAAATATAGCTTCTTATTTATTGAGGAATTTCTAGATGAAAAGCTGGTTCAGCTTTGTCTCTAAGAGGAGATATAAAGCTTGAAAGCTTACCTTGATTTAAAGCTAAGTCACAAATCTCTTGAAATTTTCGTTTTTGTGCATTGGAAGTGAATCCATTGCTATTAACACCCAAATCGATAATATTCTTTTTAGCATAGGTTTCAAAACTAACACAATGTTTGGAGACTCTTATACCTTTTTTGTCGTACTCTAAAATCTTAGATACCATGTTGTTAATAGTCTTAGTTTTACCCAATCCTTTCTTTATACCATTTTGACAAATACGAGTTACTTCCGCTCCTGGCGCAGCATATCTAATAACTCTACCGTTAGCAATGTTGTTGTACATCGCTCTTGCTTGTTCTTCAGGTGTTCTTAAAGTACTGGTTATATATATTGTTTTCATTCCGTACTGAGAAGCAAGCTCACGTAAAATATTTTTAGATTTTTCTGTGACTACATTGGTTCTTTTTGTTTTAAATTTAACTTCAATATTTGGTGTCTCAGGCTTCTTAGCCTTATAAACATAAGGAATATCATTCCGATCAGTACTTGCTGTAATGACATCTTTTTCAACATCCTTACCGTCTTCATACACCAGTACGGTTATATCAATACCTACTAGCGAATCATGTATTCTACCTCTAGTACCATCTTTTCCTGTCACAGATGTATTCTTACCATATTTAGTAGACTGAGTAATATATGAAAGCCCTGATAGTGGCTTATTCGTTGCTTCATCAACGAACTTTATGGTGATTTTAGCCTCATCTGAGGCAACCTCAAGCGTCGGCCCTGTCTCTGTCTTTTTTTCAACTTCTGTTACCTTCGGCTTTTCTACTTTGATAACAGGGTTTTGCTCTGTTTGAGGTTTTGGCTTGTCCTCTTGTTTACTGGTCTCTGGAGTAGTCGATGCTTCTTGACTCAAGGTATCGCTGATATCTTCTTCGGTGATGTCTGTGCCTATGATCATAGTCCATTGTTTAGAGCCATAGGTAACAATGGCGGTTGTTTGAGCTCTATCTTGTCCATCGATAACGGTAAGCTTTTGACCAGCAAGGGCTTGTATAGTGCTAATACCTTGACGGTTGGCTCTTTTTATAGCAGAGTGTCTGCCACGATATAGGGTTTTAAACTCGTAATGGGGTATGGGTTGATTGTTGTTGTCGACAAATTTGATGCTAAAAGAAACGACAGGGACTTTGAGTACTTTAGTCTGTCCGTTTAAGTCACCTGTGACCGGGAATGCCATTCTGTAAATAGATTGTTTTTTACCATCGTCATCATCAAGGTAGACGCTGATAGATTGGCTAACATCAGCTGTTATACCTGATTCGATACCTGAGCTATCGGTTTTATGGGGTTTGATATTGTTCTTGTACTCGAGATGGTAGGTTGTATTGGGTAATGGCTTACCTGTGTCGCCTTCTACTAGTTTTATGTTGAAGGTGACTTCGTCTAATGAATTATTAGTTCTTGTAGTTTGCTCTTTGTCTTTAGCACCCTGACTATTTTCCGATTGACTTGAATTAGTAGCAGGTGAAGTTGGCGCAATAGTTGTATGAGGTATAGTTGTCGTATTAAACTTACATTCATAATCCCTTAGTGTGACCTTTTTAGGCTTACCATCAGCAATTATATTAGTCTTGCATGATGTTTCACCAACAAAAAATTCAATAGTTGATTTTTTTCTAGCATGTATATCAGGTATTTCACCTTTATTATTAGTTGTATACTCTTTTACAAAATATTTGCCTAGTCTATCTGTTACTTTAATAGTTATCTTTTCACCCGATATTGGACTATTTACTATATTTAGAAGTGAAATTTTGATAGTGGATCCATCACCCTTATAACGATACCAATTGAAGTCGTCTTTATTAGTACCGTCAATATAAACTCTTTCTAGCTGACTAAAATCCCAAGGTGGTCTTTCCTTATATTTTCTTGGATTTTTCTTATGTAATGCTGTTTGTGCTTTCGGACTATAGTATAAGCTTATCATACCTGTTTCATCTGGAATTTTTTGGTTGTATATAGGCTCTACAAGCTCAATGATTCTTTTGCTTAGATTGTCAAGTTTTCCAGAACTCATAGCGCTATAGACAACTTTGTAATTAGGGCTACTCGATCTATCAGTATAAGCATCGTAACCTGAATATTTTATAACTTCAAAAGCATTTGTACGTGATGTCCATTCACGAAACCCAATACGTGTAATTATTGATCTAGCTACAGTCCTAATTGCTTCATCGCTTGAACCTCCTGCTTCACCTGCAATAGTACTACAATATATTTTAAACTCTTCTTTATAGGACATTGACATATTTCCTTTACTTACTAAAAATACAAGGATTGGCGAACCTGAATTTTTTATTAGAACCAGTTTTCTGTTTTACATTTATGACTAACATGTCATTGTCGAAGTAGCTATTATTACTATAAAACCAAATTGGTATTGCAGAAACATATGCATTATCATCCAACTTTAAGATTACCTTAGACTTATTTGAAAAAACTGTTCTTGCTGTAAATCTTTTATTCTTAAGGTTATATTCTATTAGGCAATGTCCTCTATGAGCGACAAGTCTATCAGTCCAGTCTTCTAAACCTTTATTATTAATAAATACATTGTTGTTACATGGGTTTCCACAGCTATAGATAATTTGATATAAATCATTATCAACTTTTTTAATTCGATGTATACCTGGCTTGTCATCAAATATTTCAATCTTATCAAAATGTTGTGAATAGATAGCGCAATCACTATCTAAGCAGCTACTATAAAGAGAAAAAGTTTTGGTTGCATTTAAGTTAGAGTCCGTAGCATTACTTTCTAAAATTAGAAAAGTAGAAAAAAAGATCATTAAAAGGTATTTAGCAGCAGTCATTTTCATTGTCATCGTCTTCAATTTCATCTTCATATTCTAAGTCCTCACATTCTAATGCAATAGCATCAATAAGCTCTAACTCAATCTTTTCAGCCTTATCACCAAACACTCTTAATGTCTGACCATCTTCATCAAGCTTACCTTCAATTTCTGTACCTCTTGTATGATTAATAAGCTTATAGCTGATACCTTGGTCTATTAAATCTTGAGGAATAAGCTTTTTTAAATCAAACGCTTTACTAAACAATCCCGAGGTCGGTAAAGCAACCACTGGCGCATTCACTTTAGCCCCACTCACCAAACCCTTCTTCACCGCTTTTATCTTAATCACCCCCGGACACACAAGCTTAATTCCACCGTCATCGATTGTGATTGAAGCCCCACTTGACGTTTGCAGCTTAATACGCTTCGGACTCGACACATTCACCTGACCCGACTCACTACCAATCGTCATCGACTGCTGACTATGCAATTGCAGCTCACCACCTTGTGACTGTATGGCTACAGGTTTGGTATTGGCGCTGATATGTAACCCTGATAGATCGGCTTGACCACCAATCCCAGAGAGGGAGTCAATCGTATTTGCCATCAGCGTATAATTACCTGCCACCACATCCGACTGCGTGCTACCTGACTGCCTGACGATAGTCTTTGCCGTCCATAGTGTATTATTTGCAGATGCGAGGACACTGTCTTTACTGACTAGCAATACATCAGGTGCGCCAAGCACTTCCGTATTTAGCGTCTCATCGATCACTTGCGCACTGGTTTTAAAGGCTTCTATCGTTTGGTTGGTATCGCTAAGTTTTGCCGTAGTTTGCAAGTGTGCTTGCTTGGCTTCTTTGAAAGTCTCACTTAGCTCAGTCCCCATTTTTAACTGGCGTTGTCCTGCATCATTGACCCAAGCAGACTCGTGCTCGCTTTGACTATGTCTGACACCAAAGGTGGAGAGCAGTACGCCTGTGTCGCCAGTGATTTGCAAACCATGGTCGGTGGCTAGATTAATCCCTTGGCCACTGTCTGTTGATTGATGATTGCTAAAGCGATGACGCAGTATGCCAAGCTCAAGTACGTGCTCATCAGGGGCAAAGGTGGTGCTAGAAGTGATGGTTGGTGTTTCAGCATTGGCACGTGCGCCAGTATTGACGGTCCACTGTAGACCAACTTTATGTGGCGTGTCATCGAAACTTAGGCTCACCTCAGAGTCAGACGTCAGCCCATATTGCGCAATACCGGATATCCAACCACTGTGATTATCATCCTCTTGAATTTGTGAATGACCCAAACCACCACCATGCCAACGAGGAGAAGATCCGCCTTGCAAGTTATGGCGATTAGACCGCCCTGCATTCAAACAAGTGATATCTTTGTCATCCACATCGCCCATACCGATACCGTCATAAAACGATCTGCTAATTACAGGACTGTCTATATCGCCATACCAGTAATTAAGGAGTACCGACTGTCCAAGTCTTGGCGCAAACTGCCAACCATGACTGCTACCGGATGACAGTTGCAGTGCGCGCAGGGGCGAGGTAGTGCCGTCATCATGAGGGCTGATACCTGACCAGACAGGCGTAGTAATGGTTTGCTGTAAACCATTGTCAGTAACGTGTGATTCATAACTTGGCGTGGTAGTGTCACCAGTCCGTGCTTGGGTGAGACCTGTATAGCTATTGCTTACTAACGATAAGCTGCTGGGATAAGGGGTGTAAGGGATGGTCGCACGTAAAAGGGTTGCAGATGCCCACATGCCAGTTTCAAATAAAATCTCATAACCGTGCTCAGGAATACTGATGAAACAATGCCGGGTAACCTTACGTAGCCAATCTTGAATAAAAGTGCGATGGTTATAAGAGACGCTATCACTGTCCGGCTCGATACCCATCACATGAGATTCTAAACAATAAGCAGACAGACCACCTATCGCAGGTAAGTGACTTATACTCACCAGAGATCCCGTATACACTCCTCGCATAGCACCCGTAGCTCGGTAAGTTTCGCGCTGACAATTATTAGCAGCAACCCATTGAGCCGCGAGCTGCGCTGCTGCTTCATCGCTATTAATACGAGAGGGCGAGCCAAATAATACAGTGCTGTCCTCTAATGCTAAGGGCGACTCATCAGAAGCTTGACCTTCATAAATAATATCCGCCTCCAATCCATCAGCTTTTACCTGAACAGTAGCACTACCTAATTGTTTGACACTCATTTGTAGCGTATTAATCGTATCTTGTCCCGACTGGATAGAAGACTGGGCATAACGATAGTGCGTCCCTGACTGCTCAAGCGCATCTAAACGACTGGTCAAATACCAAGTACCGAGATTGTCTACCGAATCACCCGGCTGCCAGACGGCAAAAGCCCCAATATCCGTCAATATACCTTTTATAAAGTCCCAGTCACTCAGGTTAAATTGAGTGCGCATCGGAAGCGAAGCGTGCAAGCGCTCTGAGGCCAATAGCGCATCAGAAACCTGCCAATCAAAGTCATAATCCGTAAGAATGCTAGTGATAATACTAAGCGTAGACTGCTGTATGAATGTACGACTATGTATTGATTGGGTCAATTGCCAATCAGGCGTGACAATATCTAACGTATAAAAATGCAAGCTACCATCGGAGTGCTGATAGTGAATTGCCTGAATAACACCTGTACGGTAGGTTATGCCTGAATCAGCCAAGAAACTAGACAAGCAAACAGATGTATTTAATAGAGATAAACATTCGTTTGAATTTATAAAGGTGTAGCTATAAGCCAGTAACTGATTGGGTAATGTCTCATTAATAGCACTTGACCATGAGAAGGCGATCAAACTAAAAGTAGGTGCATCTCCAAAGTCTTTGTTTATAGATATTTCGTGGGTATTATTAGTCTTGGGAGGCATAGGTGATATTCCGATAACTGCATAAATACTACGCAGCCGGTCGCTTAAGGTAAGCACTGCTAAATTATTTGCTAAGAAAATTATAGAGTTTATTGAAATATTGTCAAGTATCTGTATAATCAGCTCAAATATAATTATGAAAAAGATAAACTTTAGTTAAAATTTATCAATTTTATTGCTGGTTTTTTCTTATTTTTGCGTTCTTATTGATGGCACTTCGCTTATGAATAATATCTATGCTACTAAGCTTTCTACTATAAGTTTATTGTCTATTGTGTTGAGCACTGGGGTGTTAATAACAGGTTGTAGTATCGGTGCCAAAAAAACATCACAACCTAGTACATCACAGCCGCTGATCGCTAAAAAACTTCAGCCGCCATCATGGTCTTATTTGCCAGACGTCATTGCAGTAGGTGATGAGAGTCAACTAACGGCTGCGCAATGGATGCTCATTGCACAAAAAAACTACCAAGCACAAAAATATGCGCGCTCATTGCGAGCAGCCAGCAAAGCTTTAGAGTTTGATGTGCAGTCGGTAGAAGCGCGTCAGCTAGCGATGTTGTCTGCTGTCAAAATCACTGAGACTAATATTGATAGTTATCAAGATGATGTGACGCTGAGTAGTAGTGATAAAAGGGACCTGAAAACAACTTTAGAAAATTTGACAACATTACTAAATACGTCAGATGAGTAGAGTTGGATAGTAGAGTACGTCAATGAATCAAAAAATTTGGTCTGCGGTGAGTAATCTTATGATAGGTAATGTCAGTAAAGTGACAAAATCGGCTATTGCTGGTTTTATTATTGTGTGTTCAACGATGAGTGCCGCCCATAGTGAGCTTTCAATTCAAGAAAGAGAGCCGGAATCTAGTATTGCCAATCAATATGCGGCACTCAAAAATGCAGACGAAAAATCTGAGCCGCTACATCAGCTGATTGCAGAATTGAACCGAAGAGTTACGATCAATCCTACCGATTCCTTAGCGTGGGAGCTGTTGGCTCAGATTTACTATAACAATGGTTATCATGCTAATGCTGTCTATGCCGCCAGTGAAGCTGTTGAAAAAGGTTATAGTACGCCGACCTTAAAAAGAATCCTGCTAAACAGCAGTGCTATCGTGGCTCAAAATCAGCTCAAAGAGCATTACTTAGCGACTGATGTAAACGAGGATTTTATAAAAGAGTATCAGAACGCTCTTAGTAAGATATACGGCTCAATATATAACTTTAACTATGATGAGTCTTTACCAAAACCTCCTGCGCCCATTGTAAGACCGAAAGCGCGTCAAATGAAAAACACATCAAGTTCACGCTACCGTGCGCCTGTACCGAAAAAAGTAAAAACAACTGCTAAGAAAAAGACAGTAGTACAGAAACCACGAGTTGCACCAAAAATGCCACCCGCTAAACAACCGATCAAAAGCTTGCCCTCTAATAGAGGCAAATCAAGTACCACCGATCCATTCAAGATCTTACGTTAAAACAGATGCGTTTTATTCGTTGTGATAAAACCAGAATAGCAATTGCTTAGGTGACTTATATGGCCAATCAAGACAGTGTACAAAAGAAACTCGCAAAAGTACGTGCGCCTCGGGTGCATCTGACTTATGACGTTGAAGTGGGCGACTCGATAGAGACGAAAGAGATTCCTTTTGTGGTGGGAGTATTAGGGGAGTTCTCTGGTGACTCTGTACTTGAACAACCGCGTCTAAAGGATAAAAAGTTTGTCGAAGTGGACTTGGATACCTTTGATGAGGTGATGTCAGGTTTAGCACCGCGTGCGACGTTTCGGGTTAGTAATGACTTGAGTGATAAAGGAGGCGAGTTTGCCGTTGATTTGGCATTCAATCGCATTGATGACTTTCGTCCAGAAGCGGTAGCCGCGCAAATTGAGCCATTGAAGCAGTTGGTACAAGCACGTGATCGACTGGCTGATTTGCGCAATAAAATTTCAGCCAACGAAAAGTTGGAGGATTTATTGGACGAGGTACTTAAAAATACTGAGCAAGTCAGAAAAATGGCCGAACAAAATCTAAGCGATGGGGAATAAGGTATGAGCGCTCAAGCCCAGTATGGTTCAGATGTTATAGAAGAAAGCTATGACTTACTCGAAGACATCGTAAGTAAGAGTAACATTGCTAAATCCGATGATGAAAAAAACCGTGCCAAGTCACAAATTGCAGAGCTTGCTAATGAGGTGATGCAAGGAACGGTAACTTTATCAGATAATTTGGCAGCATCGATTGATGCGCGTATTGCCCAAATTGATGCGCTGATATCGAAGCAATTGACAACGGTTATGCACGCGCCTGAATTTCAAAAACTAGAGTCTAGCTGGCGTGGTCTGCATTATTTATGCAGTCAGACACCTTCTGAATCTATGCTAAAAATACGCATGCTCAATACCACCAAGCGTGAACTGACAAAAGATTTCCAGTCGTCAATCGACTTTGATCAAAGTACGCTGTTCAAAAAGATATATGAAGAAGAATTTGGTAGCTTTGGTGGCGAACCGTATGCCGCTATTGTCGGTGACTTTGAGTTTACGCGCCAAAATGCTGACATGTATTTACTCGAACAACTGTCTCACGTAGCAGCTGCTGCGCATGCGCCATTTGTATCAGCGGCTTCAGCTGAGATGTTTGGGCTTGAGTCCTTTACAGATATTGGCCGCCCTCGTGATTTATCAAAGATATTTGAAACGGCGGAATATATACGCTGGCGTGCTTTTAGGCAGTCTGAAGATGCGCGCTATGTAGCGCTTACGGTTCCTAGATTTTTAGGCCGTCTACCTTATAACCCTAAAGATGGCACAGTGGTCGAAGGTTTTAACTTCACTGAGGAAGTCTCTGGTAATGATCATAATGATTATTTATGGGTCAATGCCGCCTATGCTTTCGCGTCAAGACTGACCTCCGCTTTCTCAGATTATCGCTGGTGCGCTGCCATTCGCGGTGTCGAAGGAGGTGGGTTGGTTGAAGGCTTGCCTGTGCATACCTTTAAAACCGATGAAGGTGACTTGGCGCTCAAATGCCCAACGGAGATATCTATTACCGATCGCCGTGAAAAAGAATTAAGTGATTTAGGATTTATACCGTTAGTGCATTGCAAAAACACCAACTATGCTGCCTTTTTCGGTGCGCAGTCTGTACAAAAAGCCAAGACTTATCAGAATGATGATGCCAATGCCAATGCGGTGTTGTCCACTCAGTTGCAGTACATTATGGCGGTCTCACGCATTGCTCACTACTTAAAAGCCATGATGCGTGACAAAGTTGGTAGTTTTTTAGCGCCTGGTAATGTTGAGTCGTTTTTAAATGACTGGATTTCACGTTACGTCTTGTTAGATGACGGTGCCTCTCAAGAAGCAAAAGCCCAGTATCCGCTGCGCGAAGCTTCTGTACAAGTTGTAGAAGTACCGGGTAAGCCTGGTGTCTACAAGTCCGTGGTCTTTTTGAGACCACACTTTCAACTTGACGAATTGTCTGTTTCTTTGCGACTGGTTACTCAACTGCCGCAGTCTAGCAACAGCTGATCGTTTTTTAAAATCCGACGTTAATATTAAACTTCTCAAACAAGGTATGTGATATGAAAGATATTTATATTCAGTTCCGTGGCAAATATAAAATTGATGGCGAGTCTCGTGATAGCGAGCATAAAGGTTGGCTTGAAGTGAATACTTGGGATCATTTGATCCGTCAGCCAAAGTCAGCGACAGCTAGTAGCGTTGGTGGTCATACTTCTGAGCGCTGCGAACACGCTGATATGACCTTTATGAAAGATTTGGATTCGACCAGTCCTAAGTTATGGGAAGCATGTTCTGCTGGCTATACTTTTGATGAAATTCAAATTGATTTTTATCGTGCCAACGGTGATAAACGAGTTAAGTATCTTGAAGTGAAGCTGAAGCATGCACTTATTGCAAGTGTTGAGCCTACGGTACGTTCAGAAGGTGTGCCAATCGAAAAAGTCGGTATTAAGTATGCGGCGGTCGAGTGGACGTACACTCAGCAGGATATCGATGGTACTGCTAAAGGCGCAGTGACTAAGAAGTGGTCACTTGCCAATAATACTGCTACTTATACCGCTTAGTTTAGGTGGTTTTAGGTGTTATCTATTTATCTATCTTGCCAAAAAGAAAGGTTTATATTTAGGCCTTTCTTTTTTATTTATTCAATTAGGAACGATGGTATCAATGAATTACGCTGCTAAGGCCTCTAATAAAGAAATGGGTTTTCGCCCAAACTTGTTTGAACAGCTGTTTGATGATCAGCCTCGGCATTTAGCGCATGAGCTCGTGGTTCGCAGGCTTAATATTGATGAATTGAAATCGTCTGTCGCCCACGATTTGGAATCTTTATTAAATACCCGCTGTGTGGTGTCAAGTAGGCTGCAAGCCTATCAACACGTGCGCTCGTCGATATTAAACTTTGGTATATTGGACTTCGTTGGATTAAGCAGTGCTAATCCTGTTGATTGTGATTATATCTGTCGTCAAATTGCGCAAACGGTTGAGCAGCAAGATACTCGATTAAAAAACGTTCGAGTCTCATTAGATATTGGCGCGGTCGATGTCAATCAGCTATGTTTTTCTATTGAAGCTTTACTAAAAGTTTATCCAGCGCAAGAGTTAGTCAGTTTCGATGCGTTCTTTGAGCCAAGCTCTCAGCGTTACTTAATAAAATAATTATTATTTATTTAATGCAATCATCACTATTACCGCTCAATCTATGTCGTTGGCAGCGAGCAATATACTGAGGCATCATGGACAGTTTACTTCCTTACTTTGAGCATGAGCTTAGCCTGTTTAATAAACAGTCAAAAGAATTTGCCAAGAAATATCCCAAAATAGCCAATCGGCTATTGATGGGGCACGATACGGTAGATGATCCACATATTGAGCGCCTTATTCAGTCTTTTTCGTTGATTAGCGCGCGCATCAATAAAAAACTGGATGACTCCTACGCTGACTTTACCGAATCCTTATTAGAAGTGGTTTATCCTGATTACCTCAAACCTTTTCCATCAGTTTCTATCGCGCAGTTTAATTTAGGCGTACAGGGCAATGCGATGGGTGAAGCGGTTTTAGTTCCTAAACAAAGCCCATTTGCCACACAAAAAATAAACGGGACGCCGTGTCAGTTCCAGTCAACTCAAGATGTGACTTTACTGCCGCTGCAAATAGATAATGTCAGTTTTGAGACTCATCAAGAAGTGTACGACAATCAGCATGGACTACTGAACGGTTGTATTAGTATTAAATTTAAAGCTCTTAATCCGAGCTTCGATTATCAAGCGTTATTAAATCATTCGCTAGACTTGTATATCGATGAAGATGCCAGTCAAGGTACAAGCCTTTGGGACTTGCTTTGGTGTGATGTGAGACAAACCCATCTGCAGGGCAAGCAGGTCAACAAGATAAAGGGCAGTCCGTTTGAGGTGATAGGTTTCGACCCTGAGCAGCAAATCCTGCCCAGTCATCGAGTGAGTAATGCCGCCTCTGCTTTATTAAAGGAATACTTTTATTTTCCTGAAAAATTCAATTTTTTACGTCTAAATCTTGGCAAGGTTTGCCCTGATTTAAAGATCGATAGCAATGGCTTTGAGATGCGCTGTTATTTTAAATTTGATAAAAAAAACACCATCCGGCTAAAAAATCTGCAGCAACTGAGTGCCAGCAGCATCAAGCTGTTTTGCACACCCGTCGTCAACTTATTCAATGCAGCCGCCAAACCTATTCAAGTCACTCATCGTTCTATCTATTATGATTTGGTGCCCGATACCCGTGCACTGTTTCAGCATGAAATCTATGAAGTTAATAGAGTTATAGAATCCAAACAGAGTGACAATCGTTTAATACAGCGTGAATACCATCCATTTTATGCACTCAATCACTATGAACAGCAAGATGACGGTCGTTATTACCATATCAAACGTGATAAGGATATGGCTGAGTTTAAGCAGGGTTTTGAATATCAGATTATGTTTGTGGAAAAAAACCGTGAAGATTTATCCGGCGCGGTGAGCATGAGTGCGTCTTTATTATGTACCAATAGAGACTTGCCCGCCCAAGTGGTGTTCGGTCAAAGCCGCGGCGATTTGTTTAGCGAAGGGATGACAGGTTTTAGCAGTTTGTCGTTATTAAAGCAACCGACCAGAACGGCACGGTTTGAATATACAGGCGAGGAGCGTTGGCGCTTGATATCGCTTATTAGTCTAAACTTTTTATCATTGGCTGCTCAAGATGCGGAGCTAATGAAAGAGTATCTGTCGCTCTATGATATTACCCAATCCGCTTCTAATAAACTATTGGTTGAAGGTGTTGTCTCTGTTGCGACCAGTATCAAAGCGCGACGTATTCAGCGTTTGCCGCAACCTGGGTTCGTACGCGGTACGGTGATTGATATTCAAATTAACCAAAAGAATTTTGCTGGGGTCAGTATCCGCCAGTTTGCCCATTTACTGGCGCATGTTTTTGGCTATCACGCCAGTTTAAATAGCTTTGTTGAAGTGTCCATAAGCGACGCTGTTACAAAAGAGGAGATATATAGATGTCAGCCACGCAGTGGTCTCAGTCCTCTTATTTAACCGATCTAATCGCTGCGCCGCAATCTTATGAGCTATTGCAAGCGCTGCGTTTAATTGAGCTCGAAGTCAGTATGGGGTATGCGCCTATTGAAGTGCGCTACCGAGCTTCTTTGTCACTGGCGTATCCGCAGGCTGAAATTGAGTCGATGGCGCTCATCGCTCAAGAGAATATGGAAGGCGGTGCTAGTTCAGTAAAGGATGGTCGAGTAAAAGCCAGTTCACTAAATGCTAGGCAGATAGAGGTTTATCCAGCAGTTATCGGACTCACAGGCCCATTGTCAGCCTTGCCATCGATGTATACCGATCATCTGGCATCGCGAGTCAATCATGTAAAAGATAAAGCAGCACCGGCATTTTTAGATTTGTTTAATCATCGTTTAACCGATTTGTATGTGCAAGCGAGTTGGTTTTATAACTTACCATTACAGTATGAGATAAATAATAAAAAGGACAGTTATCTACTGAGCTTGCGAGCGCTTGCGCGACAGCCGAAGAAGCTCACAGCAATCGATAGCTTGATTGCCTATGCTGGCATGATTGCCCCAGGGCGTCTGACTGCCGATCAGTTGTCGCATGTGTTGTCGTATTTTTTGGATAGTACAGTCAGTGTCGAGCAGTTCGTGCCTGAATGGTTTGATCTGCCCGCAAGTGAGCGAACATCGCTTGGTGGGCAGCACGCTGCCCTTGGATTGTCTGCATTTTGCGGTGCGCGTGTCGTACAGTTTGATAGCAAAATTAGAATTATCTTTCACCAGTTAGATGCCAAGCGTTATTTAAGACTGTTACCAGCGGGAGATATGTATCACGTCATTATTGATTTTATTCGCAAATGGTGCGGTGTGAGCTTGGCAGTTGAGATGCAATTGGAGTTAGATAAACAACATATCACCCCTTTGTCATTATCTGAAAATCAGTTTGGTGGATTAGGGCAAGGCGGATTTTTGGTGTCGCAGCCTGCGGCGAAGCATCATGATGACACGCGTTATGCGTTGCCTATTCAGTAAATATTTTATTACCTATGGATAGGTTGCTTGTCTATTTATCAGCAATCCTAAGTTTTATATAGGTAGGTTTTACCTATTGTGAAGAGCCATAAATTAGTTTTACAAAAATGATATGCAGTTTATTAAAAATGCCAAAGGAAAAGGTTTATGAGCCAGTTAAAAGCTGTAATTACCCGCTTGAGTCCAAGTTGCCGACAGTGTTTGCAGCAGGCTGCTAGGCTTTGTATCAATAACGGGTATCGTGAGGTTGATACCGTCCATCTGCTGCATGAACTGATTGCTGCGCCGCAAAATGATGTGGCTCAAATACTCAAAGTAAATAAAATCAATCAGCAGACGTTGCTAGCCGACATAACTGATTTGCTAAATACCTTTGGTGAGGCTACAGGCTCAACGCCAGTGTTTAGTCAGGGTCTAATGGCCTTGTTAGAAGATGCTTGGGAGCTTGCTAGTAGCCAATATAATAAAAATGATAATAACAACTCTCTAGAAATCCGCTCTGGGCATATATTATTGGTACTATTGGCGTATGAGCGTTATCAGCCATTACTTAAAATCCTTCCTGTGCAGCTCCAGTATATAGATCGTTTTACCCTAAAAGATGATTATGAACGTCAATGTCTTGGCAGTACCGAAGGTAGTGGCTCAGCTAACGTTAATATAAGCATGACTAATAAAAGCGCTGATGTGGATGGCTATGCAGAAAGTCATGAATCTTTACACGCAGCTCAAGCAAACGTCAAGCCAACCCCTGCATTAGATAAATACACCTATGATTTAACGGCTAAAGCTGATGCCGAGCAAATAGATCCAGTCATTGGGCGCGAGTTTGAGATTCATCAGCTGATCGATATTTTGATTCGTCGCCGTCAAAACAACCCTATTTTGACGGGTGAAGCTGGCGTAGGTAAGACAGCGGTAGTTGAGGGATTGGCGCAAAAAATAGTCGGCGGTCAAGTGCCTGATCAGCTCAAGGACGTGACGATACGCAGTCTCGATATGGGCTTATTGCAAGCAGGAGCAAGTGTCAAAGGCGAGTTTGAAAACCGTCTAAAGCAAGTCATCGAAGAAGTGCAAGCGTCGCTACAGCCGATTATTCTGTTTATCGATGAAGCGCACACCTTGATTGGTGCTGGTGGGCAAGCGGGTCAGAACGACGCAGCTAATTTATTAAAGCCTGCACTAGCTCGTGGTGAGCTTAGAACCATTGCCGCGACGACGTGGTCAGAGTACAAAAAATACTTCGAAAAAGATGCGGCATTGTCACGTCGCTTTCAAGTCGTCAAAGTCGACGAGCCTGATATCGATACGGCAGTGGCAATGATTCGTGGATTGAGTGTCAAGATGCAGGAGCATTTTGGCATATTGATAGATGATGACGCGCTGCAAGCGGCGGTTGAGTTATCCGCACGTTATATCAGTGACCGACAGCTACCCGATAAAGCCGTTAGCGTATTAGATACAGCAGCGGCTCGGGTGAGCTTATCAAAAACCGCCATACCCAATCAGCTTGATAGGCTACAAGCCAAAGGCGTGCAACTAGAGCAGCATATTAATAATCTTAGTCAGCAGCTTGAACGTATCGGTGGCATTGACGAAAAAGAAAAGATTAGCCAAAAAATTGCTGTGATTGATGAGCAGCGTCAGTCTAATAAACAAAGCATTGCCGATATGACAGCCCGCTGGCACGAACAACGTCAGCTTAATGACCAGCTTGATGTAATCAATCAGCAATTGAACGGAAAAGCAGATGACGCTGATGCACTTAGTGCAAAAGAGCGCTTAGACAAACAAGCTGAGTATCAAAGTATCGAGCAGTCGTTAAAACAAATACAAGAGACACATCGCCTAATCCATCCTGTATTAGATCGTCAGGTTATCAAACAGATCATCTCAGATTGGACTGGTATCCCACTGAACGATATGGCAGGTAATGAAAAAGACCATATCCTAAATTTGGCTGATACTTTGCAAGTACGTGTCATCGGCCAAGATCATTCTGTGGCTGCTATCGTTAAGCGGATTCATACCGCTAAAGCGCGCCTAGATGATCCAAACCGACCGCAAGGGGTATTTATGCTCGTCGGGCCAAGTGGCGTGGGCAAAACGGAAACCGCATTGGCGCTATCTGATGTACTGTATGGCGGTGAGCGTAATCTTATCACCATCAATCTGTCAGAGTATCAAGAAGCCCATAGTGTTGCCTCCTTAAAAGGTTCGCCACCAGGCTATGTTGGCTATGGTGAAGGTGGCGTATTGACAGAAGCTATTCGCCGTCGTCCCTATAGCGTGCTCTTACTTGATGAAGTCGAAAAAGCCCATCCAGATGTACTCGATTTGTTTTATCAGGTCTTTGATAAAGGGGTAATGGAAGACAGTGAAGGGCGTTTAATTGATTTTAAAAACACCCTTATTTTATTGACCAGTAATGTTGGTTCATCACAGATTATGCAGGCATGTATCAATACTGACCCTAGCATTACGGAATTTAGCCTGCCAGACAGTGATCACCTAAAACAAGTTATTAATCCGCATTTGTACAAAGCCTTTAAGCCTGCATTTTTAGGTCGTTTAACTGTTATTCCTTATTATCCATTGACGGATGATGCGCTCGCAGAAATCATTCGGCTTAAGCTGGATAAAATTACTGGCCGTATTCGTGATAATTACGACGTCCCTTGCGTCATTGAGCCTGAAGTGATTGAGCTGATTTTATCACGCTGTCATGAGGTTGATTCTGGTGCCCGTAACGCCGATGCCATCATAAGTCACACCTTGCTACCGCAGCTGGCAGGTCAGCTACTGGATCATGATGACAGTCAAAGTGTGCTAAAGAAAATTACCGTATTCGTCGATGCGGATGATAATTTTGCTTATCGTCTGGATACCGATGCCGTCGTACCACTGAATAAAATGGCGCAATACAGCGAAGATGAAACTGAAGATCAAGTTGCGAAATTACCAAGCAAACCATTTTTACCTGAAAAGCCTGCCGTTAAAAGACAGCCAGTGAAAAAAACGGTCAGTAAAAAGGCTATTAAGAAGGAGTCATTATAATGGATACTGATAACTTTTTAGCAGCCAATATTGGTACCCTTATCGCGCCTATCGATGGCAGCCATCATGGGGTGGGTGAAGACCTGATGTTTGATCCACGTATCGATGCTATCGTTGCTGCTCGTCAAGAGGATGATCCATTACTGGCGCAAGGAAATTGGGTTACTGAGCTAAAAGTAGCCGATTGGGATTTTGTCAAAAACCAATGTGCCGAGTTACTCAGCGATACCAGTAAAGACATGAAGCTGGCACTTTGGTATGTCGACGCATTGAGTCATACCGATCATTTAGCCGGTATCAGTCAGGGTTTGAGCCTACTGCAGGCACTGAATGATGAATATTGGCTGACCATGTATCCGCCACTAGATGGCGAAGAAGACAGTATGGATATCAGAGCAGGACTACTGTCATGGTTCGTCAAAGCGCTCACTGATGATATCAAACAACTATCACTTGCTGATACGAAGTTAGAAAGCTACGACTATAACTACTACCTAACTGCTCGTGATCATGATAAGCAGCATCAGCAAAACCCCGATAGCGAAACCTCCAATCAACTAACATTAAGTGACTACAACCACGCCATAAAGAACAGTAGTGAAGCTTGGCAAAAAGCACTCATGAGCAATCTTAATAAGGTTACTGAGCAGTGGCAGGACCTGACTGATCAGCTCAATGATCTGATGGGTATGGATGCACCAGTATTTGCGCCAGTCACGGACTTATTAGTTGCCCTGACCCAACATTTGCGACCGTTGATACCAGAGTATGCCGATACTACTAATAGTATTAGTCAAGAGGGCGTAGCCGATACTGTAGGCAGTGAAGGTGATAATGAAAGTACGATGTTGGACGGTAATAAATCATTAGCTAGCACAAAAAATGTCATCTTAACTGATTTTAATCCTAGCAACCGTGATCATCAAAGCAATCGTCGGCAAGCGCTTAAATTGCTGGCTCAAATCCAAGAGTATTTTGCGACCAATGAGCCACACAGTCCAGTGACTTTTTTGCTAGGTCGAGCGATCGATTGGGCGGATATGCCGCTGGACCAATGGCTCACTCATATCATCAAAAATGAAGATCAATTATCCATGATCTCTGACATGGTTGGTATTCAACCGAAACGACAGTCGTCTGACGATAGCTATTGATGATTATTAGAGTTGGATTGACAAGGATATTGGTTAACTAGAAATCTATGCAGGATTTTTAAACTTCTAATATTAAACTTTGCGTCTTTGAACTAATAGAGAAGGGCTTATCATGGTATGGACACAAAAAAATCGGCATCTGCAAATTAGTAGTGCCCATCCTGATATTGCCAGCAGTCTCATTCAACAGGCTGACTTGCTTGAAAGCTTGCTCGGTATGCCATTGCCCGACAGCGTTTGGAGTAAGCCCGCGCTTATGCCAGCGCCTGATGCCTATCCAAGTCCTTATCATCATGACCAACGAGCGCAGTCCTATCAGCAGCGCCAGCTTGCACTGTATTGCGGCTACCGTATTAGTATCACGTTATTGCATCCACGAGTAGGGCTGGATATAAAGGAATGGTTAGGGCAAAGTATCGCCATACACTGGCATACGGGTGACACGCTACTACCAAGCCAAATTCGCCACGGCATTATTACCGAAGCCGTCGCTCTAGGTAGCAACAGTGGCATGGCCGCCTACCGCATTATTTGCGAGCCTGCCCTTAGTCAATTACGCCTATCCAGTCATAATCGCCGCCACCATCATCTCAGTTTAAGTGAGCTTATTAGCCAAATCCTCAGCCCGTATAATATCGACATCGAGCTTGACGAACGCCTTAGCGATGATAGTAATTACCATATTCAGCATAGCGTTCAGTATAATCAAACAGATTTATCTTATCTAATACAATACTTGGCCCTCTACGGTGTCACTGGCTACTACCGTCATGAGAACGATAAGCATACTTTGGTTTTATTGCCACACGACGCTGCAGTCTTACGTCCAGATATAAACGATATTCAAAGTATCTTAAGTCAAAACCCTGCCAATCTCGCCGATAGACAAGACCGTATCACTGCCATTCGTCCACGTATTGCTCAGCATACCCAACGAAGCAACCTATATCGCTATGATAACCGCCTGATGGGTACTTATACAGGCAGTAGCAGTAGCGAGCAACCTATTGACTCATCAAGTAGCACCCATCAGCGCTTTTTGCACAGTCATAGCCATTTTGATGATGAGGGTCTCGATAAGCTCGCTATCCGCTACCAGCAGAACGCGCAGCAGCTTGCCAATCTAGGTAGCTTAACAGGCAATATCCGACACCTGAATCTGCCAAGTGTTCATTACATTGATGGCAATCCTTATGTGACTGAGCCCATAAGCCTAGTCTCCATTCACCATCATATCAATAATCATATTCCAGCAGATTGGTTGGGGACAGCACCCTTTGATCCCATTGCTCTACAGCCCAATGCGAGCCATAATACTGATGACGACAATGATAACAACGTCCATCATATCAATGCCTGCTACCTACCGTTTCCGCATCATCACCATATTCCTTATGGAGAACAGCTTGCTACAATTGGGCAACCGCATCCGGGTCTGACAGGTCTTATGAGCGCCAGTATCATTGATACCGATAGTAACGCCATTACTCATGATCGTAACCACCGTGCCCATATCAGATACCATTGGCAATCAGATGACAGTAATGGAAGTGACAGCGCGCACTGGATACCCATCGCCAGTCACCTCGTCGCCGACCACATGGGACAGACTCATCCTCTACGTCATGGACAGCATGTCCTCATCGACTTCATCGGTGGTGACATCACTCATCCCATTATCATCGGTAGCACCCATAACGGACAAGGTAATTCTGACGCTCAGCACAATAGCATTGCCAGCGATACCGACACGATTGATGCCACCAGTCCAGCATGGTTTATTAATCAAAGCCATGCTTATCCCATAGATGGGATTAAGACTCAAAGCATTGATAGCAGCCGAACAGGCGAGGCGACCAAAGGCAGCCTTGTTAACGGCTATAACCAGCTGATGTTTGACGCCCATCCTGACAGTCCGCAGATTAACGTCTATAGCAGCAGCTATCAAAGTAGTCTAACTATTGGACATCTGTATCAGCACACCGACCATACTCGCGGTCAAGCTCGTGGACAAGGCATCAGCATAGAAACTCAAGCCGCCGCTAATGTGCAAGGTAGTATGGGTATTCATATCAGTAGCCAAGCATCAGATCCCTTATCAAAATCTCATATGAGTCATGACAGTCATAGCAAACTACAAACTGCTGACCAGCATCAACAAGCTTACGCCCAGCTTGCCGAGACTCATCAGCCAGTGGGACTAGAGGGCAGCAATAATAAAAGCAACAGTAAAGAAGACGCACAAACCCCCTTTGCCGAACTTAGTAAAGACACTAACGATAGTACGCTTAGCGAGTCCGGACAATGGCAACAACCTCACCTCTTGATCGACTCCCAGCGTCATCTCGCCATGCTCAGCGGACAGCATAGTCAGCATACCAGTACCCAAAGTACGCATAGCCACGCCACTGATAACACCCATCATCACAGCCAAACCCAAATGAATCAGCTGGTAGCAAGCGATATTCACTACTACAGTAATAAAGCCCAAACCCATACCGCTGCTCATGGTGATGTGACCATACAAGCGCATCAAGCACAAATGCGACTCGATAGTGAGCAAGTGTTGCGTATCCATAGCCGAGATAATATTGAGATTGTCGCGCCTGATACGCTGACGCTAAAAGCGGCAGGTAGTGGTATTGAAATATCAGGTGGTAATGTGACCTTTATTACGCCAAGCCAAGTGGGGTATAAGGCGAGTAAGGTGGATTGGGGCAGTGGGGGTGAGCTTTCGTTAAGTAAGGTTAATCTAATGCAGGCAAAAATATCTGATAGTCTTTTATATACGACACAGTTCACATTATTAGACTCAGATAAAAAACCTCAACCAAATATAAAGTATGTAGCATTTTTAGAAGACGGGGAAGTTGTATCAGGTATTACTAATGCTAGTGGAGAAACTCAACAATTTCAAACCGAAAACCCAGAAGAAATAGCAGTGCATTTTGCTACTGAATTATTGAGTGGGGTTGAAGTTACAAGGTCGGGGGATTAAACGTGGGTGAACAAACTGTAAGCGGTACTTTTAAGCTTGAATATAAGAACTCGAATGGTAGACATGACTTTATTGAGGCACATTATAGAATAGTAGATAAAAGAGGAAGAGTATTAAGAACCGGTAAAACTAATGAAGATGGAAAGACTGAATCAGCCACTATAAAGAAAGGCGAACCAATCTATATAGAGTTAAGAGATTTATCTACAAACACATGGGAGTCTGCAAGTCCTCGAAAAAAAATGGGTTACACACCAACTAAATCAGGACAAAGCGCTACTGTTTTGGTTTCCAACTGCTATTTTCAAGCTAAGCTAATGGCTAACAAATGGGTCAATTTTAAAAAACCTTGGCGTTATGAAGTGGTATTTCAAGGAGACAATAACAAAAAAATCAGATTGAAAGGTACATTAGATAAAGAAGGTAAGACTAAGATTTATGATTCACAAAAGATGCCGATGGCTAAGAATCACGAGTATACAGCAATAGCAAGATTTGAAGAACTGGCTATAAGCAGTCAACCCAATGTTGAAATAGTATTTATTGAACCTATTACAGGCGAAAGGTTTACTGACTCTAAACGCGTTATTCCTATAGGGTCTGATAAAAAATATCGTGAGTTTCAGATTCAACTAACTCCGAGCACTACGAAGGTTTATAGCGAAAAAAGCACCGTTCAACTGCAAGAACAAAAACAACGAAGAACAATCATACTTGATGTAGATATAACAGCGGGAGCAACGTATACGGTAACTCGAGAAGATAACAAAAAATTCTTCGACAATAAATTAGCGGAAACGAAAAAATCTGTTTTTAAAGACGGCACACCGCATACTGTCTATATTCCTAAGAAGTACAATGGGAAAGTACTACTTAAAAAAGGCAGTAAGACTATTGCGACTTTTCCATTAGAAGCCTTAGACCCGAATGATACAAACGCACCAATTATTTTCTGTTTAAGTAATAAGTCTACTAGTATACCAAAACGAAAAGTATCGACAAATGGTATCGATGAAACAGAGCCTATGATGTGGCATTTTCAGACAAAAGAATCACTAGCAGAAGGGCTCTATGAATTCGATGAAAAAAGTAAAGGCTCAACCAATGATCTAAAAAAAATTGCTAATACTGTCTTTGGTTCAATAGCTTTTGATGGCGTTTTACTACCTACAGTTGGGGAAGCGCAAAATGCACTAAAAGCTAACAACAGAAGTTTTATCTATGACGCATTTAGAAAACTCAAAGTCGGTAAAGATAAGCAAGATATATTAAGATTTTACATTAAAAAGTCTAAAACTGGAGCCAATATGATTGTGTTTAAAGGCTACTCTGGGCTTAGAGGTTTTTTAACAGGTACAAGATACGGTATTGATAATATGAAAGTCGGTATGATTGCTTCTGCATCTAGCGTTTATGCAGCGGCAACATCAGTAGGTTTAGGAGCAGCAGCTAAGACGACAGCATCTACAGCAGGCAAAAGTTTAGGCGGTATTGGGTTTGGTATAGTTGCCGCTTTTGAGATTGCGGAATGGCTCACTTCAGATGATCCATTTAACAACTGGTCAGACCTGTGGATAGGACTTGGTAGTAGTGCCATTAAAGCGGTTGTCGCTACAGCAGCAGGATTGGCTATTGGAGCAGGAATCATATTCCTCAGTGCATCAGCGGCTCCAGCTATTGCTGTCATTGCAATAGGCGCTGTTACTGTCATTGGTATCTCATTTGGTCTCGAAGCACTAGATTCAAGGTTTCAAATAACTAACAGAGCCAAAGGTTATATGGATGAGCTTGGCTACTAAATTAGGAGTATTATTTTGAAAAACATACAATGCCAACTACCTGATCCAGTAGTGTTTCCAGAAAAGCTATATATGCATTTTAAAGGGAAAGGTGTTATCCCGATGATTGTAATAATGGCATCTTGGTTTTTAGCATTCGCTCATTATTTAAATGGCATTAGTCAACTATGGACGCTTGTGATATTAGGGGTTTTTTTAATATATGCAGTTATTCCCACTAAATGGTATATGCAGAATATCTATCGTTTTTTTATTGGTTCTTTTATTGGTATTTTTTTTGGTTCATTGTTATTTTATTATATTGGCTGGCTTTTTTTTATAAGTATAGATATTGATATACCAATATCGATGTTAGTGCTAAGTACAATAATTATATACATTTTTGTATTCAGTATAGAGTTATATCAGTTCAGAAATAAAATTAATGTGTATCAACAACTAATAAAAAAAGCAGTTACAAGTGTTGATGATAAAACATCTATTTTCTCATTTGATATATGGATTGCGATTTTGAAGAATTCATCTGTAAACTTGGGCAGTGGAATTTCTATATATATACTTTTTATTTTGACAGTACCTGTACTTATAATAGGTTTCTTCGGTGGCAACCCTCTAATATCTGCAAGAATTATTTTGGACAGTAATCAAGATTTTTTGGCTTACATTGTTATGTGCCTTGTTTCTATTGCCTTAGGCGTTTTTTTAATAACGTTTGCAGTGAGAGAATTGCTTAAAGTAATTGCGCTAATACAGTTAGATGATTGAAGCGTGCCGTCAAATTCATGGACATTACCTTGGGAAGCTTTAGTCACGCATTCTGACAATAAAAGTTAAACCACACCTGTCTTGGCGGTTTATGGCCCAAACCCTTTTGAATTCTCGTTTGGCTGTAGTACTGATTTCCCCTATCAGAGTGAACGATTAGCCCTTTGCTTGGCCGCTTGTTCTTAATCACCATATTGAGTGCACAGCATACCAAATCTGCGGTCATGTGTTTATTAATGGCGTAGCCGACTAGATCCTTGGGTAATCCCCCCAATAAATAAGAACACTTA
>NZ_JADGFW010000017.1:0-134250 GCF_016613355.1 Psychrobacter sp. M9-54-1
ATGTGAGAGTAGGTCATCGTCAGCTCTCTATTCTAAGAAGAGTCATCCTTAACCGGGTGGCTCTTTTTTTTATTCTAATTTCTTTGTGACCTACTATGCAGAAAATCCCCCCTAAGGGATTTTCTCTTGCGCTCGGGTCAAAGCACTGCTTTGACTATTTCCTCGCTCAGGTCATCGTCAGCTCTCTATTTCTAAAAAACCCCCTTTGATAACGCAGAGGGGGCTTTTTTTTATGCTTGGTTTTTAGTTTTATAATTTATATATATTATGCTAATTTGATTCTCACAAATTGTTAGTTAGCTAAAGTTAAGTTGACTCTTGTATTTTATGCTATAAAGTATAAGTTATGGATAGACTTTACATATACAAATGATTGAATAATATAGAGTGAGATTTCATGCTATTTAAAACAATTCAAATCGATAATATCGGTCCTATATTAAATTTATCAGTTGAACTACCTAAAAAAAATGGTAAACCTAAGCCTTTAGTTATAGTAGGTGAAAACGGTTCAGGTAAAAGTATACTTCTATCCCATCTAGTTAATTCACTAATACTTGCAAAGCAAGAAGTTTATACAGATGTTGAAGTTGATAAAGGGAAGCTCTTTAAATATAGGAGCCCAAACTATATCAAGTCTGGGTATTACTATTCATTTTCAGAGGTAGAATTTGAACAGAAAGAAAAAGTGCAAGAATGGCAACTTCTTCTTTCAAGAGGTGATTTTGAAGAAACTTTAGGGTTTACACCTCTAAACCAAGATTGGAATTTGATACCTATTGAAGAAGGTTCACACTTAGAAGTATCCTTTATAAATAACTCTTCGAAAATTAAAAATATCTTTGAATCTCAGTGTTGTCTTTATTTCCCAGTTAATCGATTTGAAGAACCAGCATGGCTAAATCTAGAAAACCTTCGATCAAAAGCAAATTATAGCGATTTAAAAAGAATCTCAGGCTATTCAAACAGAGATATCATATGTACTTCACCACTTAAAAATAATATTAATTGGTTGCTTGATATAATTTTTGATAGTCAAGCATTTGAAATGTACTTTGAAGATACTAATTTTCTTCCCATAGGGACGAATGGTTCTACAATACCTGTTTTTAAAGGATTTAAAGGTAGAAGCTCAAATATTTATGAAGCTGTATTAGAAGTAATACGTTTAATACTAAACGTTCAAGACAATATTCGCTTAGGGGCAGGAACAAGACATAATCGACAAATTTCTGTTATGAAGAATGACAAAGTTTGGGTACCAAACTTATTTCAGCTTTCTACTGGTGAGGTTCAGCTGATAAACTTATTTATCTCAATTATTAGAGACTATGATCTTTCTAATGGAGAATTCAATAGTCTGAATGATGTGAAAGGAATAGTTATTATAGATGAAATAGATGCTCATCTTCACGTAACTCACCAAAAAAATGTTTTACCTAAATTGATTAAGTCTCTCCCTAATATTCAGTTTATTATTACCTCGCATGCTCCGCTTTTTCTTATTGGTATGGAGTCAGAGTTTGGTGAGGATGGATTTGAAATTTTGAATATGCCAAATGGTGAAAAGCTCTTAGCTAGCGATTTTTCAGAATTTGTAGCTGCTTATGATGCTTTTAAAGTAACAACTATTCATAGACAAGAGATATCCAGCGAAATTCAGCAATCTACCAAACCTATTGTTTTTGTTGAAGGCGATTATGATATCAAATATTTAAATAAAGCTGCACACTTGCTTGATAAGAACTCTATCTTAGAACGTATCCAATTGAAAGACGGAGATGGATTTGGTAATTTAGACAAGATATGGAAGAGTTATAATAACTCTATGTCAGAAGTAGTACCCAATAAAATAATACTCCTTTATGATTGTGATACTAGGAAGCAAGAGGCTCATAAAAACTTAATTTACAAGCGTGTGATACCTCCTATTCAAGATAACCCTATACAAATAGGAATAGAAAACCTATTTCCTGAACATACCATCAACAGAGTCGAAAGAGAAAAGCCTCAGTACATCGATATAACTCAAGCATCGTCAACTAGAATTCGAGGAGAACAGATAGCAATTCCTGAATCACGAGCAGTTAATAAAGATGAGAAAGGGAATATGTGCAATTGGCTTTGTGAATATGGGACTGCTGATGATTTTCTAAATTTTGAAACTGCATTCGATATTATAGAAGAAGTACTTGCAAACTCCTAAAACAGGTTGCTGCTAACGCATGATTTACTCCTGCATATATAGATAACAGTATCCGAGGAAAGTGAATAAGTCGTAGTTTAATAGAGATTAAACCCTTACTTTCTCTTACCAAAAAAAGCCCATATTAGCGAACTAATACGGGCTTTAACATTCAATAGAGTAGTTAACAAACTAGTCTAACCACTAAGCACCTTCACCAAATTTACCACTTTGGAAGTCAGTAACTGCTTGCATGATTTCTTGCTGACTGTTCATGACAAAGGGACCGTATTGCACAATCGGTTCGCGTAGTGGGCGACCAGTGATTAAGATTACTTTGGTATCCTCACTACTATCGGCTGTGATTGTAACACCATCGGTATCTTTATCATTTTTCAAGATAGCCATATTTTTAGTCGGTACGGTTTCGCCTTCGATTTCTACTTTACCACGATAGACAAAGGCAAACGCATTGTGATCGGCTGGAATCGCTTGGCTAAAGCTCGCTCCTGCTGGGAGATGAATATCCAAATAAGTCGGCTCAGTAATGTCGCGGGTGACTGCACCTTCTACGTCGTGTGATGTACCCGCAATGACCGTAACGTTTACGCCATCTTCAGTTGTGTATTTAGGCAAGTCCTCACTTTGGAAGTCTTTATACCAAGGGTCATTCATTTTATCTTTGGCAGGTAGATTAAGCCACAGCTGAAAGCCTTCCATCGCGCCGTCTTCTTGTTCCGGTAGCTCTGAATGAATAACACCGCTAGCCGCCGTCATCCACTGCACGCCGCCGTTTTGTAATAACCCTTCATTACCCGCGCTATCACGATGGCGCATACGGCCTGTAATCATATAAGTAATGGTTTCAAAGCCGCGATGCGGGTGATTGGGGAAACCGGCAACATAGTGGTCTGGATTATCGCTTTTAAAGTTGTCTAACATCAAATACGGGTCAAGACGCTCTTGTAGCTGCTGGGTCAGTACCCGTGTCAGCTTAACCCCAGCACCGTCTTGGGTATCTACGCCAGCGTAAAGGTGTTCAATTTGGCGCGAGTTTTTCACTGTGTCTTTTATATCAGGCGTGACAGTATGATTCATTATATTATCCTTAAAAAGCATTTGATTTATCAATATTCATTTACTTATATATAGTGATAATAAAATAAATTTCAATAGGATACTATGTAGTTTTTTTACATTACTACCTTGTAATATTAAGTATATATTAACCTTTCATTTTTGTTAAAATAATCTTCCTGGCTCTATTGACTCATCAAAATCAAAGCCCAATTGCTCGCCTTTACGCTGTCGTAGCTGCTCGATACGTTGCCTACGCCCTGCTATAAGCCTTAGTACTTCGCGGCGCTGTTCGGTCGTCATCTCATGCCATAGCTGGCGCTCAGGACGGCTACGCAGGCAGCCAAAGCAGTAGCCCTTTTTATTGCTTTGGCAAACACCAATGCATGGATTGGCAATCTCGAACAGTTCAAACTGCTGATTCATGGCGGCTCCATCGCTATTACGTTATTCCTTTAACTTGCCCGATTGCTTGTCTCGTCTCACCGTAAATACTAGTATGGCGCAAATAGCGAATAATACTGTGCCATTTTATCGTTACTGTTTTTGTGGCGTCAGTGCTATGCTAAGTTTTGCACCGCCCTATATAGCAATCATAACAAAACCAATCAGTGAGATTCTACGTGAATATTATTTATATCCATGGCTTAGACAGTGATGCCAACTCAACAAAAGGCAGATTATTGGAGGATTATTGCCAAAAGTATCATCCCGATATCAAGGTATTACGACCAGATTTGAACAAGACCCCTGAGCAAGTTTTTAAGCAAATACTCTCGTTAATTGAACGTTTAGACGGTCAAAATAAAAAGGCGCAAGATAAGCCAAATAAATTTTTTCCTACCGTACTGGTCGGTAGCTCCTTAGGCGGTTATTTTTCTACGGTGGTTAGCAATCATACCGGTTACCCAGCGCTATTATTAAATCCCAGCATCCAGCCGCATATTACTTTGCAGCGGTTTGCCAAAGATTTTGCGCTAAAAAACAATATCAAAGACGAGGATTTGGGCAAGCAGGTTATTCATTCGACAGCGGGCGGTTGGAATATTACTCAAACAGATTTGCAATGGTTTGCAGCGCACCAACTATCAACCGTTAATTATCCTAATAAAATTGCTGTCCTCATCAAAGAAGGTGACGAGCTGCTCAATCCTGAACTGTCTAAACAGTTTTATCAAACACAAGGCGCAAGCGTAACGATGCAAGTGGGCGGCGATCATCGCTTTAGTGACTTCAATGAGCAATTACCTACGATAATTGAGATGTTGCAGAAACTCGTATGGATTTAAATAGACGACATTATCTGACGTAAGCAAATGAGTATTGACCTTAAGGCTACTATTTTTCGTTATAATGGGTTAATAGAATTAATCGTACATGAATAATTAAGGATGCATTTGTGAGTCAATATAATGCGCAATCGTTAGAAGTTTTAGAAGGGCTGGAGCCTGTCCGTCGTCGTCCTGGAATGTATACCGACACCACGCGCCCCAATCATTTAGCCCAAGAGGTCATTGATAACTCAGTCGACGAAGCGTTGGCGGGCTATGCAAAGACCATCAAGGTACAGCTGCATAGTGATGGCTCGCTATCGGTCGAAGATGATGGCCGCGGTATGCCAACTGATATACATCCTGAATTTGGCCAATCAGGGATTGAGCTGATTTTGACCCGTCTACATGCGGGTGGTAAGTTTTCAACTTCCAACTATGAGGTATCGGGTGGTCTGCATGGTGTGGGTATCTCTGTCGTTAACGCACTTTCAACGCGAGTTGAAGTAACGGTTTGGCGCGATAGTACGCAGTTCGAGATGGCCTTTGAGAATGGCGCAGCGGTGACCTCTTTAACCGAAACAGTAAGCCCCAATAAACGTAAGCGTGGCACTAGAGTTAAGTTTTGGGCCGATGGTAGTTTTTTTGATACGCCAAAGTTTAATGTTAAGCAGCTGAAACACAATCTAAAAGCCAAAGCGGTATTAGCCGCTGGTCTGACGATTGAGTTTGTCGATGATATCAATAATGAAAAAGTGGTTTGGCAATTTACCGATGGGGTGGTTGAGTATCTAAACGAGCAGCTAGATGGTTTAGAAACCTTACCAGAAGCACCATTTTATTATAATCATGAAGCAAAAGCTGGTGAGCGTGCGGCTATCACCTTTGCTTTGTCTTGGTTGCCGGATGGTGGCACGCCGATTCAAGAAAGCTATGTCAATCTTATCCCAACCGCGCAGGGCGGTACGCATGTTAATGGCTTACGTACCGGTATTTTAGAGGCCCTACGTGAGTTTTGCGATATTCATAATCTACTGCCTCGTAATGTTAAATTAACGGCCGAAGATGTCTGGGACGGCGTCAATTATATCTTGTCGCTGAAGTTTTCTGAACCGCAGTTTTCTGGTCAAACCAAAGAGCGGCTTTCTAGTCGTGAAGCGGCGGGCGCGGTGCAAACATTGGCAAAAGATGCTTTTAGTTTGTGGCTCAATCAACATGCCGAGATGGGCACACAGATTGCAGAATTGGCGATTAATAAAGCGGGTCGCCGCCTAAAATCAGCCAAAAAAGTGGCGCGTAAAAAAATCACTCAAGGGCCAGCACTACCTGGTAAATTAGCGGACTGCCGCGGTGATTTACGGGATGGCGCAGAGCTGTTTTTGGTCGAAGGGGACTCGGCAGGCGGTAGTGCCAAGCAAGCGCGCGACCGTCATTATCAAGCGATATTGCCATTGCGCGGTAAGATTTTAAATACGTGGGAAGTGTCGTCAGATACGGTATTATCAAGCCAAGAGATTCATGATATTGCCATTGCCATTGGGGTTGATCCAGCGTCGGATGATTTATCTGAGCTGCGCTATGACAAGATATGTATTTTGGCAGATGCTGACTCTGATGGTCTCCATATTGCCACGCTTATTTGTGCCCTGTTTGTTAAGCATTTTCCCGCTTTAGTCGATGCAGGTCATTTATTTGTCGCGATGCCGCCGCTGTACCGCGTTGATGTCGGTAAAGAAGTACATTATGCGTTAGACGAATCTGAGCTTGAGCACATATTGGCCAATGTACCGGGCAATAAAAAAGCCCAAATTACGCGCTTTAAAGGTTTGGGTGAAATGAGTGCCGAACAGCTGCGCGAGACCACCATGAACCGCGATACCCGCCGATTGGTACAGCTAGATATGGACGATATGATATTGACCAATAGTGTCATGGATATGCTGCTCGCTAAAAAACGCGCGTCTGATCGTAAGTCATGGCTTGAGCATAAAGGTAATTTAGCAGTTATCTGATATCAGCAGTGCGTGATGTATCGATATTACTTTTCACTCACTATATATAAGTAGATAAAAAACTAAGCTGGCAGGCGGTAAAAATCTATAAAATTCAATGTAGTAGCAGACGCTTAATGGTATTATAGAGGTATCTTTTACTATATGGTGCCGTCATGACATCAAAATTTTTTAAGCGTTCTAAAGCGGCTGCTTCTAAACCTACGCGCTCAAAAGTACTACCAAGTTTGAGCAAAAAGCAGTTAGGTGATTTAGTACCAAAACGTGGTAATAAGTTTGCGCCAAAAATTGGCTCGGCATTGTTAAAAGCAGCAGGTTGGCGTACCGTTGGCGAGATTCCAAATATCCCGCAGGCGGTGGTTTTGGCGCTGCCGCATACCTCCAACGTCGATGGTATTTATGCGATACCAAGCTTATTTGCTCTAGATTTAAAAATTAGCATCATGGGTAAGCATACGCTGTTTAAAGTGCCGGTGTTTGCACAGCTGTTAAAGTGGATTGGCGTCATTCCTATTGACCGTGGTAATAAAGGTTCGGTGCTGCAGGCGAGTATTGATAAATTTAAAACTGGCAAACCGCTATTTTTAGGCTTAGCGCCAGAAGGTACACGCCAATATACCAAAGACTGGAAGACTGGCTTTTATTATTTGGCATTAGGTGCCGGCGTGCCGATTTTACCCGTAGCGATGGACTATAAAACCAAAGAAATACGCTTTATGTCGCTCGTCTATCCGACAGGAGATATCGACGTCGATTTGCCAAAAATATATGCGCAGTATCGCGGCGTTGTACCGCGTTATCCTGAGCGATTATCGCAACCGCTACAGGATATCAATCATTTAGCTGAGTAACGCTTTTGTGATTTTTAATAACGATTGCAACCAAAAGCCTCTGATAGCCCAACTATCAGAGGCTTTTTTAATGTTAAACATTTAAGTTTGCTATTAAGTGGTTCTAGTAGGTGATTGGCTACTAAAAATGTGGTTGTCCATTAGAGGCACTGATTCCACCATCAACGGGCAAATTAACACCGGTAATCATAGCGGCGTTGTCACTGGCTAAAAAAGTAATGGTAGCGGCGATATCTTCTGGTTTCGCCATCCGCTTAAGTGGGCAGCGGTCTAAGAATTTATCAGTTTTGCTGTCGTTATCTTGAATAGCGGTGGTCATCTCGGTTGCCGTTACGCTTGGATTGACGGCGTTGACACGTACGCCATCGGCACCGTGGTCTAGCGCGAGCGTACGCGTTAGGTTGCTGATACCGGCTTTGGCCGCATTATAAGCCGCCATATTCCAATCGCCACCGACGCCAGAAAGCGACGAGACATTGACTATATTGCCTTTACTTGCAATCAAATGCGGCATGGCAGCCTGACAGACATAAAAAGTGCCATTTAAATTGACATCAATCGCCAATTTCCAATCTTCAGAAGACAGCTCAGTAATTTTGCCTTGCATGGCTTTGCCGGCATTGTTTACCAAGACATCAATTTTGCCAAATTTATCGACGACTCTTTTCATCATTTCTTGTACTTGAGCCTCTACGCTGATATCACAGACGATGGTCAAAAAATTGTCGGTATGAATCCAAGTGCGATCTTGTGGGAACGCTTTTGCTGTTTCCTCTAGGGTGGCAGCGGTGCGTCCAACTAACACCACATTGGCGCCTTCTTGAGCAAAACGAATGGCGGTTGCGCGGCCGATACCTGAACCTGCGCCTGTGACGATGACGGTTTTTTCTTTAAAGCGTTTCATGATGTTCAGTCCTTGTTATTATACGAGTGTTATTATATAAATAAAAATATTAAGCAAGCCCACAAGTGCTGTGGCAATTGATAGCTCAGCAACCGAGGCGTAAACGTGCTAGCTTTTGTGTCATCATAACAACTCACTGCGATGAATGCGACTAGGTATAATGGCGTTTATGTTGTTTAAGTTGTCGTCAAAAGTTATGACAGGGTGTAAATTGCCATATTTATTTTATAAGAAAAGGTTGCGGCTGTGTCCAATTTGACTAGGGTGAGGTCTGATAAAAGCTATCTTGGCGATGAGTTGGCTTGTTACCTGCAATCTGAGGTATCGACGCTTGTATTGCCTGATTTGCAAGCGCTTGCGACTGGCTATAACGGCCAATATAAGGCGCAAAAATTTGACTATCAATTGCCACTAGGTAGGTTGCAACTAATAGAGTTGGTGGTCTATTTGCCTAAGGATATTGTCGCAGGACATATTGAAAACGTACGTAAAACGGCTATTGAATCGATTTCGGCATGGCGCAACGACTATTTAACTAGGTACAAAGATAAGATAGAAGCGACGACCTATGCTGCGGTTTTTGATATTCAATTTAGAAACATTTATCAGAATACAAAAGAACGTTTACAGCATGAGTTTAGAGACGGTTTAAGTTCAGAAATACATGCAAGCGAACCGCCATTGCAGCTGTTTGGCTGGCATGATTGGCAATTGATATTAAGGGCGCTACATACGCCATGCGAGCTATGGCGTTTTTTACAATATCGTTTAGAGCAGACGCAATACAGTGCTAGTAGCCATGTATCTAATCTTAAAACTGAAGAGTTGATGATTAATGGTTTCCTAAATGACCCTGCCGTATTTGCGCAAGCTATCGCTATAGACAACGCGCTGATTAAATATAAGATGCAAGATAAGCCAAATTCCGCCTTGATTGCGATGGCACTAGCGCAAAAAAGTCAGAGTACCACCAGCCAAATGTATCAACAACGTATGGCGCAAGCGGCTGTGTTATGGTCGCAAATGATTAGCCAAATGTTAAAGCGGTATAGCGATAATGGGCAAAAAAAGAATAAGCAAGATTTCTCGGCAATAAATCTTGCTTATTGGCAGCAGCAAATACTCGATGAGTCTTTATTTTCACGGCATGAGCTGATTCGTACCTTGTATCGCCATCCCAAACAACAACAGCAATTACGAGAACAAGGCTATGTCGTCCATCATCATTCTTATGAGTCTTTAGGTCGGCATTATATGCTGATATTTTATGGGCAAGATGTCAAAGGGCAACATAGTAAACAAACCATACAGCCAAACCTTGCGAAAATCGCTTTGGATGTGGCCACGCGCTTACCGATAGCGGAGCTGCATCACGTGATTGTACTCGGTATAGATTTCATTGATGAGGCGAATGAGACCTTTATCGATATTGATTTATGGATACAGCCAGTTGCTGCCATGAGCCAACGCGAGCGCCAGCTGACCAAACAAATACAGCAGCTGCAACAGCAAAATCTAAACCGATAGTGGGAGCAGAACCAAACATAAAATGCGCTTTGTTCTAGCTATAGTTAAAATATCCTAAAAACGCTAAGGTATTGCTGATATCAATTTTTTGTAGCCTCTGTCTGCGCAGGCACAGCAAGCAAGAAAAATTAATATCAGCAGTGAATGATGTATCGATATTGCTTTTCACTCACCATACCTCGTTAGAAATATTTATAAACGCGTATAAAAAAAGACAGCCTAGGCTGTCTTTTTTGTACTTAAAATATAATCACTGCTTATTTATTATTGGTATCGTCGTATAAACCGCTACCAGGCAAGATGTTATTGTTAGCAATATCATCATCAGTGATACTACCGTCATTAACGTTGTTGTTTACACCTGCATTGTTTACACTAGGATTGTTTACGTTAGTATTGGCAGTGTTGTTGATGTCAGAAGTATTGATAGTGTCCGTATTCACTCGTGTTGTATCAACGATATCGGTATGAATATCAGGAGTTGATGTAGTCGCAGGCTTAGCCGTTGGCGTATTCTCACGTACTGACGCGGCAACTTTATCTTGCGTCGATGAGTTTGGCGTCAGAGCAGATTTCGCTTTTGCTTCGTCACGTTCTCTGTCCATCTTATCTTGCATTTTACGGAGGAAGCGAGCAGCTGCTTCTTGACCGCCAAGACCAAATGATAGGGCAAATGCAACCGCAACCGCACCTAAGGTTAGACCGAATGCTAAGTTAACGATAGAATCAGCGATACCCATCGCTTTTAGACCCATCGCCAATACTAGGCCCATGATTAAGACACGTACAATGTTTGCTAAGAACTGCGAACCTTGTTCAGAGCGCTCAACGACCCCAGCGATGATATTGGCAAGCCAAAAACCAATAAACAGAATGATTGCGCCCAAAATAATATTGGCACCAAAAGCAATAAACATAGCGATGATGGCTGAGATAGGCTCGAAACCTAATAGATCAGCGGCGGCAATCGCAGCAAATAGCATGGCAAAGAAGATAATTGCATAACTGACAAGATCAGAAATCTTCTTATCACCCATGGTTTCTTGCAGACCAACTTTCGCAGGTAATTGGTTGATTTGAGTATTTTCGATCAAACCTTTGATGATGTTAGCGACCATACGTACTACATAGAAGGTCACGATTAAAATCGCTGCTGCCATAAATATATTTGGCAACGCTTCCATGATTTTGTTCAACATATTGGTTGCAGGGCGCGCAATCACATCGATTTTTAGCGCATTTAAAGCGGCAATAATCGTTGGGATGATAACCACTAAAAACGCTAATGAACCTGCGATATTAGGCAAGCTGTTTTGTTCGCTTAGACCTGCTTTTGATGCAAGCTTCTGTACATCGAAAGTAGAAACTAAGTTGGTCACAATGCCGCGTACGACTTTGGCGATGATATAACCCACCACAAAGACCACACCAGCAATAAGAATATTAGGAATAAAGCTAAAGATTTTATCAACCATATTGGTCAATGGCGCAAATAAACCATCAAGCTCTAACTGACCAAGTACCATGGTCAATACAACCAACAGGATGAACCAGTAAACCATATCAGCAATGGTGCTGCTCATTGGTTTTACGCCAGCTTTAGCACTTAAACGCTCATCCATCGAGGTTTTTGCTAATGCTGCGTTAATGGCAGTACGCGCAACGGTCGCAATGACCCAACCAATCACACCAACAGCAATCGCGGCGATAAGGTTTGGAATAAAGGTCAAGACTTGATTGACCATGTTGGCAAATGGGGTCGAAATAGAGTTTAGATTAAGTTGATTTAAAGCGCCTGAAATAGCGATGATGAAAATAAACCAAAAGACGATTTTTGAGATAATGCCTTCTAAATCGTAGCTTTTACCGGTTGAAGAATTCATGCGTTGGTTAAGATTTACTTTTGACAACACACCACGCACAAGGGCAGCGATACCCAGTGCCACAAGCCAACCAATGATAAAAATTAAAATAGCGCCGATGATGGAACCAATAGGGCCACCCAGATAACCGTTGAACGATGTATACATTGGATTCATCCTGTCCTCCTTTAATGATCATGCACCCGTGGTCCAACAATCTTTGCTATATAATATAAGCCTGATTATTGGTAGCGAATACATACCTAATTATTAATATTTTTAATTGATATTATTCAAGAAGCGTTTTTTATAAGACCCTAACTAACATTCTGTGCAGATTGTTAACAAAATCTACGTTCTGTTACTTCTTACCTTAACCAATTTAGCTTAGCTGATGTAATGCAGTATTTAAAGACAGAAAGCTTAACGGCTTACTATAGTTGTGTGATAAGTTGTTAATTTGGCGGCGAATATTAACATAGACTGTACATTTGACCGATAATTTCAAGGGAATCGTAGCTCCTAAAACTAAGATTTGCTATGATAGAAGAATGTGACATCTCGCCACTATCCCTACAATTTGAGAGTATTCTATGAAAAAAATTACTACCTTAAGCATTAGTGCCCTTGCTAGTGCGATGTTATTGGTTACCGGCTGTAACGCTAGTAATGGTAATAAAGAAAGCGCCAGCAAAAGCGTTTCAGTGACCGAAAAAAGCCCAGCCAATGAAAAAGTGGGTTATAGCTTGGGTTATATGATGGCAGAAGGTAATAAAGAAGCGGTTGGCGATCTGAATCTTGATACCTTTGAAAAAGGCTTTCGTGATGGCTATGAAGGTAAAGAATCAGCATTGACGCAAGAACAAATGCAAGAAGTATTGATGACTTATCAAAAAGAACAAGAAGAGAAATTCGTCAAAGAAATGGAAGGTAAAGCTGAAGATAACAAAACCAAAGGTGCGGCATTCTTAGCAGAAAATGGTAAAAAAGAAGGCGTGAAAACCACCGCTTCTGGCTTACAATATAAAGTATTGACGGCGGGTACTGGCAAGTCGCCAAAAGCGACTGACGTGGTCGAAGTCAACTACGAAGGCAAATTGCTTGATGGTACGGTATTTGATAGCTCGTATGAGCGCGGTGAGCCAATTGAATTCCCACTTAACCAAGTCATCGCTGGCTGGACAGAAGGTCTACAGTTGATGAAAGAGGGCGGTAAGTACGAGTTTTATATTCCATCTGACATCGCTTATGGCGAAGCGGGTAACGCAGGTATCGAGCCTAATAGCACGCTTATCTTTACTGTTGAGCTATTAAAAGTAAAATAAGGCGTTAGCAGATTTTTCACCCTTTGAATTTAAAGCGGTTAAAGACAATAAAAAAGCCCTCATCATATATGAGGGCTTTTTCATGCGAGGTAGTTAAAGGTTATCAATTGGTTAATGAATGAAGGGCTAGCTAACCAATTAACTCGCGGCTTATAAAGTTATTTTGAATTATAAAGTCTTTTGGAACACTTTAGAATTACGACCATTATTATATTTTTCACGGCGCGCCTCCGGTAAAGCAGCAGCATCAACTTCCGCAAAACCTTGCTCGACAAACCAATGTGCAGTACGAGTGGTTAAGACAAATAATTTGTGCAAACCATGGCTACGCGCTTGTTGCTCCAAAAACGCCAGCAGGTCAGCACCGCGGTTGCCACTACGATATTCAGGATGAACCGCCACACAAGCGACTTCGGCTGAATCTGCATCCAGTGGATAAAGCGCGGCACAACCCAAAATCATACCATCACGCTCAATGACGCTATAGTGGTCAATTTCTTGTTCTAAGCGCTCGCGCGAGCGGCTTACCAAAATACCTTGTTGTTCTAGCGGGGTTAGTAGTTCAAGCAGTCCAACCACATCGTCGATATCAGCACGGCGAATCTCTTCATACGGGTCATGACTGATCAAGGTGCCAGAACCATCACGGGTAAATAGCTCTTCGAGAAGCGCGCCATCTTTGGCATAAGAGATGATATGGGTGCGATGCACGCCTTGACGGCAGGCATTGCTAGCACAGCTTAAGAAGTAATTAATCTCACAATTTAAATCACGATCGCGTAAAAAGCGGTCGACTTCATTTGGAATCATCTCACGCAACAAGCGGTCGTCATGATTGATGCCGGCTTCTTCGCCTAAGAATATCAGCTTATCAGCACCGAGCGCCACAGCCGCACTAAGCGCTACATCTTCCGCCAATAAGTTGAAAACTTCACCCGTTGCTGAATAACCCATCGAGCCTAAAATCACAATATGGTCATGTAACAGGTTATTTTTAATGGCTTCGACATCGATTGAGCGCACCTCACCAGTCATCTGATAATCAACGCCGTCACGTATTCCATAAGGCCGGGCGGTGACAAAGTTGCCCGAAACCGCGTCAATACGCGAGCCGTACATGGGTGAGTTTGCTAAGCCCATCGACAGTTGGGCTTCGATTTGCAAACGAATTGCACCAACCGCTTGTAAGATAGCGGGCATAGCAACGCGCGGGGTCACGCGAATATCTTTATGTAAGGGAGAAGTAATCTGCGCATCTTTGAGGTTTTTTTCGATTTGTGGTCGCGCGCCGTGTACCAGTACCAGTTTGATACCCAAGCTATGCAATAAAGCAAAGTCATGAATCAAGGTACTAAAATTGGGATGATTGACCGCCTCACCGCCAAACATAATCACGAAAGTCTTACCGCGATGGGTATTAATGTAAGGGGCAGAGTTGCGGAACCAGTGTACGTATTCAGGATTAATTTGTGGCATGGCGCTAGTAGTCATAATGGGTGCAATAGTTGTTAGAATAAGAAAAAGAGCGTGACAGCAAAAGCGTGTCGCTAATGAATTACCATAGCAAAAAACACCGTTATGAGCTATCTTTTATTTTAGCCACTTTAATGAATCTTGGTAGCAAATAGATGATATACACAACCTCAACACGGGATTGGTGTACCGTCAAACACTTTTTGTTATGCTAAGCGCTATTGCTTTAGCACCAGCTTACGCAGATAATTGATAAAAATAACCATGTTGTTGACCGATGCTTTATTAACAAATTGTTTTACCGCTATACTGTTTTACCGATACATTAACTAGGGATAATGAATGTCATGAAGAAAAGTAACCATTTTGCAAACCCATTCAGTGCGTGGAGCGGCCACCGCTTATTTCATGTTGTCGCTGGTACGCTCGTTGGCGTGATGGCAGTGACGCAGGCTTCAGCAATGTTGCCAACGCCAGAGCAAGCCGTTGATAATTCAGTGGCAATCCAGTCGAATGCCAACCCAGTCAGCACTTCAACGGCGCAAGCGGTCAATAGTAAAATCACCGCCTCATTGATTAGTGTTGATGCAAATGGTCAGGAAGTACTGGTTCCAGTCAATGCCAATACGCGCCTGCAGTCAGGGAATGTCTTAGAATATCAAGGCTACTTTACCAATACCAATGCTGATCGCGTACGTAAAATGACCGTCACTATGAGTATTCCTGAGCAAGTAGAATTGCTACGTGCCGTTTCTCCTGACTTCCCTTATGGTAGTGCTGACGGCAACACCTTTGCCCGTATGCCATTACGCGGTAAGGTTGATAATCAATTGCAAGAAATTCCGTTAAAATACTATAAAGCGGTACGTTGGGATTTAGAAGGCGTTGGTTTGAATGATACCGTCGTGGTTAAATATCGTGCACGCGTTAAATAAGTCTGTTTTTTGATATTTATCTAATGCCTGCCGAATCGAAAAGCACCACAGTCTAAGGTCTAGGCTGTGGTGCTTTTTTTATAAACAACTTACTAACTCAGATTTGGTAAAATGGCTTTTACCAGCTGAAGGTGCTTTTGAAATTAAAGCGTGGCATATTTACTTGGCAGCTTTTCTACAAGACCTTTTTCTTGCTGGGCTTTGTCTTTTATAAGCTGTTTAATGGCAGCAATCTGCGGGGTGGTGGCTTGCATACCAGCTGTCATTAGCGCGCGTCGTTGGCTGGTATCTAGCGAGCTAATATGACCGATATCGGGGATAATAATAATATCAGCGCGCTCACGTTCACGGCGCATTGCTGTCGAACGCTTGGTGCTTGCTTGGCTAACACTCGTAACATTGGTTGCGTTAGAAAAATTGGTGACAATATTGCTTTCAAGAAAACCCCAAAAACTACTTAATGAATTGATAGTCGGTATCTTATTATTAGCAGGACTATTAGCATTCGCCGCTGTCACATCAACGGCGATGATAATATCGGCCCCTAAATCACGGGCGGTGTCGACTGGTACTAAGCTGATCACGCCACCATCGACATATTTTTTACCAATCTTTTCAGGAATGCGCGGCGCGATAAAAATATTGGGTACGCTGCAAGATGCTTGCACCGCAAGTCCGGCATCGCCACTGCTAAAAACGGCCTTTTTTAGCGTGTGTTTTTCGGCAGCGACGGCGGCAAAAGATATTGGAAAATTTTCTATAGCACGTCCGCCAACTTTTGCATTAATAAAGTTTTTAAGCTTAATGCCTTCGATAAAGCCTTGATTGGATAAGGTGAAGTCTGTCAATTCGCTATCAGAAGTATTTAACGCCATTTGTTCAAGCTGTTTGGCGTTATAACCACTGGCATATAAGCTGCCAATCAGACTGCCAATACTGGTGCCGATCACTAGCGTTGGCGTGATACCGTTTTCTTCTAAGGCTTTAATCACGCCAATATGGGCAAAGCCCTTGGCACCGCCGCCGCCTAAGACTAATGCGACCTTTGGCTGCTTGTTTAAAGGTGCGACGGTTTCAATAACTGGCGGCAAACTTTGGCAAGCACTAATAAACACGCCCAATATGCCAAGCATACTAAATCGCAGCAAGCGTGCTAAATGACGATAGCCATTATAATGAGTAGATAAAAACATACGCGAAAATCACCATAGAGCAATAAAGAGGTATACGATAAGCCATTCATCAGTCGCTTACTGAGAAATCAGCTAGACGCCATATCGTTAAATAGCTTAGCATAGGCAAGTCGCTTGTCAGTTATAATCATCTTGATTAAATATTTTATAGAGGTTGATGATTATAGCTTTTATAAGACCAAATATACGTTAAATCATAACCATCATTAGGATTATTGATGCCAACATCGGTTAGCCGCACTCCTACCTTGAACTCAGCAGACGCTATAAGGCCTGAGATGCCCGTTTCCGCGCTTGATATGCCGGTGACGGCACTGGCGGGCGTGGGGCCAAAAGTGGCGGAGCAGTTGTCCCAGTTAGGTATCGAGCGCATTTTTGATTTGCTGTTGCATCTACCGCGTGATTATGAAGATCGTAGCCGATTGGTATCGATAGCTGATGTGGCGCATGGGCAAGCCGCTTTGATTACTGGGCGGGTGGTGCATGTCGATACCAAGCGCAGTGGTATGACCGTGGTGGTCGATGATGATACTGGCACGATATCGCTGCGTTTTTTTAAGGTCTATCGTGGCCTTGCGCAAACGATGAGTATTGGCACGCAGCTACAATTATTTGGCGAAGTAAAGGTCAGTCGTTACGGTAAGCAGATACATCATCCTGAATATCAAGTGATCAGTAGCAATGAAGCCATCGTCAATACAGGGTTACAGCCGATTTATCCAAGCGTGAAAGGCTTACATCAAAATAAGCTGCGCACGCTCATTAAGCTTGCGCTGCAAACGGTGCGCACCCAAGGTCTACCCATGACCTTGTTTACGCCTGCCGACTTTGGGGTGGTTGCGGATTTACCGTTAGCGCCTTTTGAGCCTGCTAAATTGGCAATGGCAGAAGATGATTTTCCAGACGATATATTCTCAACCCTTGCGCGTCGTGTGCCTGACAATTCAATAAGCAATATTGGCAACACAACTGCAGTTAATGACATGGCTAATCAAAACGTTTATAACCTAACGATATTTGAAGCCTTGGTATTGCTGCATACGCCGCCGACTTATACCGATGCAGGACGACAATATCAGCTGCTTACGCAACTAAGCGCCCGCACTCATGCTGCCTGTCAGCGTTTAATCATTGAAGAATTAACCGCGCATCAACTGAGCCTATTATACCGCCGTCAGCAATTGCAACAGCATAAAGCGCCCAAATGTACGATGAATAGCCCGCTTGCCGATAAGCTATTTGCCGCATTGCCGTTTGATTTAACTGGCGCGCAGCAACGCGTCATGAAAGACATCACGGCAGATATGGCGACTTCTATTCCGATGCTCCGACTGGTACAAGGAGATGTTGGCGCAGGCAAAACCTTGGTTGCCGCAGGAGCGGCGGGCTATGCGCTCGATAGTGGCTGGCAAGTGGCGGTCATGGCACCAACAGAAATCTTAGCAGAACAGCATTTGGTCAATTTTAAAAACTGGTTTGAGCCGTTAGGGGTCGGCGTTGGTTGGCTGGCTGGTAAACAAACCGCCAAGCAGCGCCGTGAAGCGTTAGAAGCGGTGGCAGAAAATACGGTACAAATAGTAGTTGGTACGCATGCCTTATTTCAAGAGCAGGTGCAATTTGCTAAATTGGGCTTGGTCATTATTGATGAACAGCACCGCTTTGGCGTTGAGCAGCGTATGGCCCTGACCAATAAGGGCGTGGCCAATAGCACGCCGCATCAGCTCATTATGACGGCAACCCCGATTCCGCGTACGCTGGCGATGAGCGTTTATGGCGATATGGACACCTCTATCATTGATGAGCTACCTCCGGGGCGTACGCCAATTACCACGGTGACGATTGACCGTAACCGTCGCGACGAAGTGATTGAGCGTATTGCGGTGAATTGTGAAGCGGGTAGACAGGCGTATTGGGTTTGCTCATTGGTAGAAGAATCAAGCGTGCTTGATGCGCAAGCAGCAGAAGCCACTTATGAAGATTTAAATGAGCGCTTAGATATTCGCATTGGCTTGGTACATGGCAAAATGAAGTCTGCTGACAAGCAAGCCATCATGCAAGAGTTTAAAGCGGGCAACTTAGATTTATTGATTGCGACAACAGTCATCGAAGTTGGGGTTGATGTACCTAATGCCTCACTCATGGTGATTGAGAATGCTGAACGTTTGGGATTATCGCAACTACATCAGTTGCGCGGGCGGGTTGGGCGTGGTTCGACCAAAAGCTTCTGCGTACTGTTATACCAAAAGCCGCTGTCGGAGACGGGTACGGAGCGCTTAAATGTGCTGCGTGACAGTACCGACGGTTTTGTGATTGCGCAAAAAGACTTAGAGCTACGCGGCCCCGGTGAGCTGTTGGGCAAACGTCAAACCGGTAACGTCGGCTATTATTTGGCCGACCTTATCCGCGATGAGCAACTATTTGCCATTGCGCAGCGCCTAGCGAAACATCTTATCTCTGACCCAACACGTAAAGCGGACGTCAGCCAACTTATCCATCGCTGGATGCCAGAAGCCAGTCGGTATACCAATGCTTAATAATTAACGCTTGCTTAGTAACTGAGCCAATTCTCTGTCATCAACTCTCCTAAAAAAGCCATTATTTTGTTAAAGATAATGGCTTTTTTTTATGGGCTTTATAAGTTATTTATTAGGCTTAATTAACACTCTATTTTTATTTTCATCAACTAATATTGACTCGGCTGTTCTCTAAACTTTCTTGATATGACGATTGAGGTATGGCAGTTTACGGCAGTGAAGCGTAACTATGCGCTTTATCTCTTTACTAGAATTCTGCTGTAGATGTATTTTTTGGTGAAAATAAACCTCTAAAAACAGCACATTTCTAGTCGTTTTACCGATTCTAACAGGACGTTAGGATAGGAGTTTGATTGGCTTAATTTTGCCAGCTTTGTCTGATTTGCTTCGTCATTACTGTGCCATTCATGCTTTTAATTAACGGCCTGAATTTTTTACAAGGATGTATCATGAACAAGATGTTAACCCTCGCTTGCGCTATCGCCGCACCATTATTATTCAGCCAATCCGCTGTTGCCGAGTTTGATTATTTCAAAACCGATGGTAGTTTCAAACGCTTTTCTGTTTCGGCTGGTTGGTTGCACGCTTCTCCGCAAGGCAAAGCCAATCCAATGCAAACTACAACCGCTGCCAAAGATGGTACGGTTGCCGATAATGGCAGTGTAAAAGTAAAAACGGTGCGAGAGGTATTGGTGAAAGATCAAGACCGTTTCGGCTTCATAGATGGCACATTAAAGGGTTTAGGAGCGGAAACGGATTTGTCCGACGTTACGATATTAGGTGACGTTTCTGGTACGACCAAAATTAATGGCTTAGAGAGTTGGACCAGTGCTGGTACTGGACTTGAGGCCGATGATGTCGATACGTTTGGTCTGTTATTTAACTATTATATGAATGATCATTGGTCGATTGAGATCAAAGCGGGCATACCGCCCAAAGTCGATATTTTAGGGCAAGGGCAAGTATATGCACCGCTCTCGGGCAAAGTCAGTCCTAGCGGTATTGCAGGCGGATTATTGGGCGATTTTGATATTTCCAAAAATATTCCCATTACTGATTTAACCCAAGGCGGCGGGGTATCTTCAAGCGCTCGCGCGTGGCTGCCAGCAGCTGGGGTGCAATATCAATTTGGCAAATCTGGGGTCAATAAATTTCGCCCCTATGTCGGCGCAGGGGTGATGTATGCTTATTTTAATGATATCGAGCTCAATGACGGTATTCGTAACGATTTAGAAATGGCTGGTCATCAAATCCAAAATATTAAGGATGGGAAAGCGGGCGCTGCATTAGAAAATGTAAAATCGGGTCAGGGCATGAGCGTAGATGTTGAAGCAGACAGCGCCTTTGCACCTATCGTGACGCTTGGCGCGACTTATGACTTTAATGACAAATGGTTTGGCGTTGGCTCTGTATCCTATGCAAAACTCGATAGTGATACGACCATCACCGTTCAAAACGATAGTGGTGAAGAGTTGATTCGAGCGAAAACCAACCTTGATATCGATCCGTATATTACCTATCTTGGCGTTGGCTATCGTTTTTAATAAACGAGTTAAGAAACATTAAGTTAGTAGCATCTTGATAAATATAGCGCACATTCTTAGGGATGTGCGTTGTGCTTTTTAAAAGTTAAAAAAGAAGTTTGATTTAGACAAATTTATCAAGCAGTCGTTTTACTTAGTTATCATTTTTATCCGCTTCGCTTTGCCAGTTTTACGCCCATCCTACTATTAATAGAAGCAGACTTACGAAGCTAAAACACGATATATAAAAATAAGATGATGACTTAATATATGTTATCCTCAATAAATTTATAGACTATTGTAATCATAAATAGCCCCTTTTTTAGCTATAATTTTCTAACTTTATACCCTTTCTAATTGCCTGTATTGACAGAGAGTTATCATGAGCGATGTTGAAGACAACAAGCTGCCAGTTGAGTCTGAGCTACCACCTTACCGCCAAGCGGACGCACGTGCGCCCAAATCATCATCGAAATATCCTTGGTGGTTATTGCCAGTATTAGCCGTAGTCCTTGTGATTGGGGTTTTGGTCGGTAAGTATTGGGGCGGCGATAAAGATGCGAGTGTTGATTCACCAGCGGCTAACAAGGCACAAAGCGCAAATGCCGACCCAAAAGAGAGTAGCAATCAACAGGCAGTGCTTTCGGTCGAAACGGTGATGCCAAGCCAAGACAGTATTGGCAATACCTTAAGCGCTGACGGCACCATCAGTGCCAAAGATGTTGCCAATGTCAGCCCTAAAGTAAATGGTGTGGCTATCGAGCAGGTGTTGGTTGAAGAAGGCGATCGGGTCAAAGCGGGGCAAGTCCTGGCGATATTTGATACCGATGCTATGCAGCAGCAAGTCTTGCAGGCGGAAGCCGATGTTGCCGAAGCCGAAGCAACGCTTGCCAATGCAACTGCCGATGCCGCTCGTGTCCTACCGCTGATTGAGATTGATGCCATTAGTAGGCAAGAAGCGGATCGCTATCGTACCTCAAAGCTACAGGCAGAGGCGGCCTTGCAAGCGTCGAAAGCGCGTCTTAGTACCCAACGCTTGAGTGTGAAAAACGCCAACGTGGTTGCGCCGGTCAGCGGTGTCATCAGTGAAAAAATGGCGGAAGTCGGTATGGTTGCTGGTGGTGAGCCATTATTTACCATTATTAAAGGCGGTATTTTAGAGTGGCGTGCTGATATCGATCCTAAGCTGCTAGGCGAAGTGAGTGTCGGTACGCCAGTGCGCGTCAGCTTGCCAGCCGGCGATTCGGTTATGGGTAAGGTTAATCGTATTGCGCCAACGGCTGATGATAATCGCCAAATCACCATTTATGCTAGCCTTGCGCCAAACTCAAAAGTACGCGCGGGCATGTACCAAACGGGCGAGTTTTTATTGGGTAGTACCAGCGCGCAAACGGTGCCCAATAGCGCTATCGTCAGTAATGACGGTTATGATTACGTGATGCTAGTGACCAATATTAAGAGCCAAGACGGTCAAAACATTGGCCGTATCAAGCAACAACGCGTGAGTTTGGGTGAGCGCTTTGGTGACAATGTGGCACTAACGAAGCCACTATCAGCAGACAGCCAACTGGTAAAGCAGGGCGGTAGCTTTTTAAATGATGGCGACTTGGTACGTATCGTTGATGGTTTAAATACCGCCAATGATAAATCAGGCAGCCAAACTGGAAAAGTTGCAAACACTGCAAACACTGCAAACACTGCAAACACTGCAAGTACGAGCACAGCCACGCAGGCACGCTCATGAGTTTAAATGTCTCCGCTTACTCGATTAGAAATCCTTTAGTTGCCATCTTACTGTTTGTGCTGCTGACCTTGGGCGGCATCTACGGTTTTATGCAAATGAAGGTGCAGCAATTCCCTGATATTGACCTGCCAGCGGTGGTAGTCACCGTCACTTTGCCGGGTGCCGCGCCATCGCAGCTCGAAAACGACATTGCCAAAAAGATAGAAAATAAGCTCACCAGTATTGAGGGCGTTAAGCATATTCGTACCACCCTACAAACGGGTGCCGCGACCATGGTCACCGAGTTTGTCCTAGAAAAAGACATACAAGAAGCAGTCGACGATGTACGTTCGGCGGTCGGTGAGGTACGTGGCGATTTGCCAGCTGCGGCCAATGATCCAATCATTACCAAAGTCTCAACGGCCGGGTTTCCCGTCGTCACTTACTCTGTTGCCTCTGACAATATGAACGTCGAGGACTTATCTTGGTTCGTCGATGATACGGTCACCAAGCGTTTATCCGATATTCCAGGGGTCAGTACCGTTAGCCGCATCGGTGGTTTGCAACGTGAAATCACCGTTGCCGCCGACCCAATTGCGTTGAGCGGTTTGAAATATCCTATCGCCCAGTTATCAGAACAAATCACCGGTATTCAACAAGACAGCTCAGGCGGTGAAGCGGAAGTAGGCAAGACCACCCAGACCATTCGGGTACTTGGTGCGGTTGAACGTGCCAGTGATTTAAACAATTTACAAGTCGCGGTGCCGACGGGTGGTACGCAAGCGCTTGGACGTATGGCGCAAATCACCGATGGCGCTGCTGACCCAAGCTCGATTGCTAAGCTTGATGGGCAAACAGTGGTGGCATTTAATATCACCCGTTCGCGCGGTGCCAGTGAGGTTGAAGTGATGGAGCTGGTTGACGCCGAGCTTGCCAAGCTGTCAGCCGATGTCGGCAATATCGATATTGAAAAAGTCTATGATCGTGCTACGCCAATCGCTGAGGATTATCAAGCGTCGTTACGCATGCTAATAGAAGGCGGTTTACTTGCAGTCGTCGTGGTGTTTTTATTTTTACGCAATATCCGCGCGACCTTTGTGGCAGCCGTGGCGTTGCCGTTGTCGGTTATTCCTACTTTTTTAGGGATGTACTTATTTGGCTTTAGCTTAAATATTATTTCCTTATTAGCATTGTCATTGGTCATCGGGGTCTTGGTCGATGATGCGATTGTAGAAGTTGAAAACATTATCCGTCATTTACGCATGGGCAAGACGCCTTATGAAGCGGCGATGGAAGCAGCTGATGAGATTGGTTTAGCCGTTGTCGCGACTACTTTTACCCTAATTGCGGTGTTTTTACCGACAGCTTTTATGGGCGGGATTGTTGGGCAGTTTTTCCGCCAATTTGGTTGGACTGCCGCCTTATCGATATTTGCGTCGTTAATGGTCGCGCGCCTAATCACCCCGATGATGGCTGCTTATATATTGCGCCCAGAAAAAAAACACGTTGAAAAACAAAGCGCGCTCATGGATTGGTATCTAAAAGTGGTCTCATGGACGCTGCATCATCGCTGGCTGACGATGGGGGCGACGCTAATATTATTTGTAGCATCACTTGCTTTGGTGAAATTACTACCAACGTCCTTTATTCCTGATAATGATATTGACCAAACGCGGGTTGAGATTGAGCTAACCCCAGATGTGGCGCTAGAAGATACCGAACGTGTGGCGGCGATGGCTAGTGAGCGTATATTGGCCATGCCTGATGTGACCCATATTTTTACCTCGGTAGGCGAAGCGCAAGCGGCAATGGAGGCCAGCTCAGGCGGCAAAGCTGAAAATATCGCAGGCTTAGATATTGTACTGGCTCCGCGCGCAGAGCGTGCCTCTAAGCAAGAGATTGAACGGCAAATAAGCAGCATGCTCTCAGAAGTACCCGGCGCACGCTTTACCGTTGGTTTATCGAGTGGCGGTGAGACCGGTTATAATTTTTCTTTGACCAGTACCGACCCGCGCTTGCTCGAACAAACCGCTCAGCAAATAATGGCAGAGATTCGCGCGTTACCTAGTGCTGGTGCTGTCACTAGTGATCGCAGTCTACCGCGCCAAGAGCTGACGGTGACACCAGACAGACTAGCGATGGCGGATAAAGGCGTGACCACGCAAGATATCGCCACCACCTTACGTGTGGCGACTGTTGGTGACTATGAGCAGCGGTTATCTAAGCTCAATCTCGATACACGCCAGATTCCTATCGTAGTGCGCCTACCAGATGTTGCCAAACAAAACGTCAGCCAATTAGAAGGCTTATATGTGCCAAGCGCCTTACCGCCGGGCCAAGGCGTGCGAGTAGGTGAGGTTGCATCGTTAAACTTTGGTACCGGACCTGCACAAATCAGCCGCCTTGATCGTGAGCGGGCGATTAGTATCACCGTGCAGCCTGCTAATGGTGAGCTTGGCGACTTGGTGCAAGCGGTAAAGGCCATACCCAGTATGCAGCAACTGCCAGCTTCTATTACTATTATCGATCAAGGACAAGCTGAAAACATGGCCGAGTTATTTAGCGGCTTTGTGATTGCGATGTCGGTCGGTGTGGTCTGTATCTTAGGTGTACTGATTTTATTATTTGGGCGGATATTGCAGCCATTTACCATTTTGATGGCTCTACCGTTGTCTATCGGTGGCGCTTTTGTCGGCTTAGTGATTACCAAAAGTAGTCTGTCGATGCCATCGATGATTGGTTTTATCATGCTGATGGGCATCGCCACCAAAAACTCTATCTTGTTGGTCGATTACGCATTGATTGCTCAGCGCCGAGGTTTGGCGCGTTTTGATGCCATTATCGATTCTTGTCGTAAGCGTGCGCGGCCAATTATTATGACCACCATTGCGATGGGCGCTGGCATGTTGCCATTGGTCTTTGGTTGGGGAGATGCCGATCCTACCTTCCGTCGTCCGATGGCTGCCGCGGTATTGGGTGGTTTGGCCACCTCAACCCTATTAAGCCTCGTAGTCATTCCCGTGGTTTATACCTTGATGGACGACTTATCAGGGTGGTTTGGCAAATGGTTGATACCGCATGGTAAAGAGAAGGAAAGCGTCGTTATTGGAAAATAATTTGTACTAGTAAAGCTTTTGGGTCAATTACAAAGGAAGGGGTTGATCTAAGGTTTTGTATCCTGTTAATCATAAGGACTAGGATTACTATCGACTTTCCAGAATATTGCCAAAACTTAAGGCATAGCCCAAATTAAAGCCATGCTGACTACAACATATCTAGAAACCTAACCGCAAGCATGGCTGTTAATATAAAAATTAGAGCGCTCACGCATAATGCCTGCCAGAGAAATTTTTTATCATCCATAATTAACTACCCTACATTTTTTTATATGAATATAAAACGTTAATTATTTTCTAATGCAAAAAAATCACTCAAAATATCATTATTCATAAAACCTTCTGCCACGCTCCTAGTTATCAAGTCCTATTCCATAACCTTGCCTCATCAACGTGAATTTAACTCATCTTAAATTTAAATAGTATCATTTTTATTCATGATCGCGTTCGGGTATGATTTATCTCATATACAAATTTGGTTTTATCTCACACAATGAGAATAGGGTAGCGGATTATCATGAGTAAACAATTTACATATTCGATCTCGAGCATTCGTTTTGATGAAAACTATCATCCGGCAGATAGCACGCGTCTGACCACGAACTTTGCCAATTTGGCGCGCGGTGAGCAGCGTGAAGAAAATCTGCGTAAAACACTAAGAATGATTAATAATCGTTTTAACGCTTTGGCGCATTGGGATAACCCAACCGCCGACCGTTACTCTGTTGAAGTTGATATTATTTCAGCAGATTTAGATATTGAAGGTAATGGCGATACTTTTCCGGTCATCGAAACGCTAAAAACCACGATCGTCGACCATAAAGACAATACCCGTATCGACGGTATGATTGGTAATAGCTTTTCCTCTTATGTACGCGATTATGACTTTAGCGTTGTCCTATTAGAGCATTTCGATAAAAACCCGTCATCGCCACCGCCGGCAGATTTTGGTGACTTACATGGCAAACTGTTTCAGTATTTATTGAATTCAGAAGCCTATCAAGCTGAGTTTAATAAACAGCCGGTGATTTGCCTAAGTGTATCGACCAGTAAAACCTATCATCGTACGATTAACCAGCATCCGGTGTTAGGGGTTGAATACCGACAAGACGAATATTCTTTAACTGACGATTATTTTCATAAAATGGGCTTAACCGTGCGCTATTTTATGCCTGCTGGTAGTGTTGCGCCTTTAGCGTTTTATTTTGCCGGTGACTTGCTGACTGATTACACTGACCTTGAGCTCATCAGTGCGATTGCAACTATGGAAACCTTCCAAAAGATTTACCGTCCTGAAATCTATAATGCCAACTCGACGGCGGGACAGGTATATCAGCCCAGTTTAAAATATCAAGATTATTCACTGACGCAAATCGTCTATGACCGCGAAGAGCGTAGCCAAATGGCAGTGAAGCAAGGTAAGTTTACGGAAGAACAATTTATCAAGCCTTACCAAGCTATTCTTGAAGAGTGGGCGGCAAGCTATGATGTGAATGAGAATGTGGCAGACGCATGTGCGGATAAAGAATACGCCGCCTAACTATTTTCAACCTAGATGCGTTCAACCTAGATGCGTTCAATTTAGCCGAAATGAGAACACCAAAAAATAAGAAGACAAATCCTATGACACTATTATTATCGACACAAAGATTATTACCAACCTCAACCGCTGGCAGCTTGCCAAAACCGTCTTGGCTAGCTGAACCGGAAAAAATTTGGTCACCTTGGGCTTTAGAGGGCGAGCAACTGCTCGAAGCCAAACAAGATGCGCTACGGGTGTCATTACAAGAGCAATTGCAGGCAGGGATTGATATTGTCAGTGATGGCGAGCAGACACGTCAGCATTTTGTGACTACCTTTATTGAACATCTTGATGGTGTCGATTTCGAAAAGCGTGAAACGGTTAAAATTCGCAATCGTTATGAGGCAAGTGTTCCGTCAGTTGTGGGTAGCGTAAGTCGTCAAAAAGCTGTGTTTGTTGACGATGCTAAATTTTTACGCTCGCAAACCGATCAACCTATCAAATGGGCGTTGCCCGGCCCAATGACGATGATTGATACCTTATATGATGGTCATTATAAAAGCCGTGAAAAACTGGCTTGGGAATTTGCTAAAATTCTCAATCAAGAAGCAAAAGACTTGGAAGCGGCTGGTGTCGATATTATCCAATTTGATGAGCCAGCGTTTAATGTGTTCTTCGATGACGTCAACGACTGGGGTATTGCCACTTTAGAGCGTGCTATTGAAGGTCTAAAATGTGAAACGGCGGTGCATATTTGCTACGGCTACGGTATCAAAGCCAATACCGATTGGAAAAAAACTTTAGGGACAGAGTGGCGTCAATATGAACAAGCCTTTCCAAAACTGCAGCAGTCAAATATTGATATCGTCTCTTTGGAGTGTCAAAACTCGCATGTACCGATGGATTTGATTGAACTGATTCGCGGTAAAAAGGTAATGGTCGGCGCCATTGATGTGGCAACCAATAATATCGAAACACCGGAAGAAGTAGCAGATACGTTACGTAAAGCGCTGCAGTTTGTCGATGCAGATAAGCTTTATCCTTCGACCAACTGCGGCATGGCACCGTTATCTCGTCAAGTGGCACGTGGTAAATTGCAAGCCTTGAGCGCAGGTGTAGCTATTGTACGTAAAGAGCTTAGCGTTTAGCATTTCTTAACAAAGCTTACCTTGTTTAAACCCATGAGTGGCCTCAGTTATCAATGTACTTAAAGATTAAAGTACTTAAAGATTAAAATTTAGGAGTTAAGTCATGATTGAAGCAACTGATTTTAGAGATGCCATGTCTCTATTACCGACAGCGGTCAATGTGATCACCACAAAAGGTGACTCTGGCTGTCATGGGTTTACCGCTTCTGCGGTCTGTAGCGTGACCGACACACCGCCAACCTTGCTTGTCTGCATGAATCAGAGCTCGCGCTCACACGAACATTTTCTTGAAAACAAAACGTTAAGTGTCAATGTCTTAGGTACGCAGCACGAACCCATATCTAATGCCTTTGCCTCCAAACTATGCTCAGAAGAGCGTTTTTGTCACGGTGCTTGGACGACATTAACCACAGGCGCCCCTGTTTTAGAGGATGCGCTGGTCAGTTTTGATTGTGAAATTGATGACATTCAACAAGTCGGCACACACAGTATTTTTATGTGCCGCGTGGTCGCCATCAAACAAGGCGAGAGTGATGAAAGTTTGGTGTATTTCAATCGCTCGTACCATCAAGTTGGTCAAACAGAAATTGTTTAATCTACCTTTAAAGCCCTTGTTGTTTAACTAAAACTATAGCTAACTGAGAAGTAACTATCCTGTGGAAATACTCATTTTTTTAATAATAGGCGCGCTAGCAGGATTTGCTGCCGGGCTTTTTGGTGTGGGCGGTGGCACAATTATCGTGCCTTTATTGTTTGTCGTTTTTACCCAAATGGATTACAGCCCTGACAGCATTATGCATTTAGCATTAGGGACGTCATTGGCGACTATTATTGTCACCTCTATCAGCTCGCTTATGGCACACAATAAAAAAGGCGCGGTGATGTGGCCGGTGTTTAAAAATCTGGCACCCGGATTGGCGCTAGGTTGCTTCTTAGGCGCAGGAATCGCAGGGCAGATATCTGGGTTGTATCTTCAGCTGATTGTTGGGGTTTTTTTACTGTGGGTTGCTTATAAGATGTTTTTTGCCGGTAAAAAACCTGTTGCTAATCATTCTAGTGGCGCTAATGATGTCAGTAGCGTCAACTATGCCAATACAGCACTACCGTCAAAACCTAAGCAATTAGCAGCAGGCAGTGTTATCGGTATCGCTTCTGCTATCTTTGGTATTGGCGGTGGTAGCTTAACCGTGCCTTATCTCACCCGTTATAACGTGGTGATGCAAAAAGCGGTTGGGACTTCAGCGGCGTGCGGGTTGCCGATTGCTATAGCCGGTGCATTAGGGTTTATGTTTTTTGGCATGCAGCAGCAAGTCGATGTGCCTAATACCATTGGCTTTGTACATATTTATGCCTTTTTAGGCATTAGTATTATGAGCTTTTTTACCGCAAAATTAGGCGCGAAAGTCGCGCATATATTATCGCCAGAATTGTTAAAAAAATGCTTTGCGATATTATTAACGGTGGTGGGATTTTATTTTCTATATAAAGGGCTGGTCTAAATATATATTTGTATAATGGGGCGTATTCTCTTTAGAATGAGGATGCGCCCTAATCATATTATTTTGGCTAATTAGGTTCAATAAAGATAATTATGTTCAATAAACTTAAAGCATTGATTCTACTTTCAGCCTTTCTAACAGTAATTGCCTGTTCGGATAATAATTCGGTTTTAGCTCATGATGAAAAGGTTACCACAGCTAGCAATCACGAACGTGATACGCAGGAGATGTATCGTAAGATCGATACGTTAAAAAGAGAGCTGCCAAGCGTAATTGATGAAGTTACTACGTTAGAAAAGATTGATTTTGATGGAACAACGGTTACTTTCGGTTATCGGCTAAAGATATCTGATTATAATGCTTCTGAAAGAAAAGAGCTTGAAACGGAAATGCGCGATGAACGTACTGGGTTAGCCTGTGCAGAAGCAGAGGTTATGCAAGGGATAAATAAGGGATTTGATTATCAGTATAGCTATTACGATTTAGATGATAGTAAGGTGGCCAGTTTTGATGTCACCAAAGACATTTGCGACAACTTAAATAAGGCTGACTCTGAAATTGAAATAGGGACATAATCAATTCTGGGTTACTTTGCTGCTGAATATAATATATATACTGAGATATATCCAAATTATTGAAATTTTTTATGTCCATTATAAAAAAATGCTTTGCTATCTATATGGTACTAGACAGCAAAGTATTTAGTGTTATACAATATTAAGATAAAAAAATATTTTAAAATCAAACACTTATCTTACTCGACCGTGACTGATTTTGCGAGATTACGTGGCTGATCAACATCCGTACCACGCATCACCGCGACATGATACGACAACAACTGCACCGGTACGCTATAAACGATAGGGGCAAGCGTCTCGCAAACCTCAGGGACATAAACCACGTGCATTCTATCTTCTGCGACCATCTTGCTTTCTTCACTGGCAAATACAAACAGCTCACCGTGACGCGCATGTACCTCTTGCATGTTTGCTTTTAGCTTATCAAACATACTGTCTTTTGGCGCGAGCACCACGATAGGCATGTCTTTATCGACCAACGCTAATGGGCCATGTTTTAGCTCACCGGCGGCGTAGCCTTCTGCGTGAATATAAGAGATTTCTTTTAGCTTCAATGCGCCTTCTAAGGCGATTGGGAATTGTAAACCGCGACCTAAAAATAAGCAGCTTTTCTTATATTCAAAGTGCTCACTCATGACTTTGATAGGCGCATCGAGTTGTAAGCTGGCATGTAGTTGCCCGCGTAGCGCTTGTAATTTGCCCAGCAAGGTGGTTAATTTTTCACCTGTCATACGCGTTTGTACAACACCCACTTTTAATACCAGTAACATCAACGCGGCAAGCTGAGTGGTAAAGGCTTTGGTAGAAGCAACGCCAATCTCAGGGCCGGCAAGCGTTGGTAAAAAGATATCGGTTTCACGTACCAAAGATGAGGTCGGTACATTACATAAAGCCAAGCTGACGAGGCCTGCTGGCGTATGTTTTTGGATATCGCGTAGCGCCGATAAGGTATCCGCCGTTTCGCCTGATTGCGAGATGCAAATGACCAAGGTGTCATCGACGACCACTGGATTGCGGTAGCGGAACTCACTAGCAACCTCAACCGAACACGGCACACGGGTTAGACTTTCAAACCAATATTTCGCGACCAAACCTGAATGATAGCTGGTGCCACAAGCGATGACTTGAACATTCTTGATACCTTTTAACTGCGCTTCATGACGCTGCAAAAAGTCATCACGCAGCTTAGACGGCTCATCAAAGTCTAACGCCATCTCAATCGTACGGGCAACCGCATCTGGCTGCTCATAGATTTCTTTGAGCATATAATGTTTGAACTCGCCTTTATCAGCATTATGCTGGGCGGCATCAATCTCGTGTATCTGGCGTTTTACTTTTACGCCGTCTGCATAAACTTCAATACTATTACGGGTTAATTTGGCGATATCGCCTTCTTCTAGGTACATAAAGCGATTGGTCACAGGCAAAAGCGCCAATTGATCAGAGGCAATAAAGTTCTCACCGATACCTACACCGATGACCAAAGGCGAACCTAGACGCACGGTAATCAGCTCGTCTGGGCAATCAATGTGCAAAATGCCAAGGGCAAACGCGCCATGTAATAAAGGAATAACGGCACGCACAGCTTCCAGTAAATCAGGCGTATTTTTGTAGATATCATTGATTAAATGGGCGACGACTTCGGTATCAGTTTGCGAGGTAAACTCGTAGCCTTTAGCAATCAGCTCTTCTTTTAGCTCAGCATAGTTCTCAACGATACCATTATGGACCACGGCAATTTTACCAGATACGTGCGGATGAGCGTTGCGCTGCGCAGGTTCGCCATGCGTGGCCCAGCGCGTATGTGCAATACCGATATGACCATCGAAAAATTCAGGATTGACGGCGACGGCATCGACCAGCGCTTGTACTTTGCCCACTTGGCGCTCACGATGCAGCTCGCCATCACGGATAACCGTCAGACCAGCAGAGTCATAACCACGGTATTCTAGGCGTTTAAGGCCTTCAAGTAAGATATTGGCAATATTCCGCTCAGCAACTGCTCCAACGATTCCGCACATAATTATTCCTTAAATTTTATGTTCTCATACCATGTGATTTTGAAAGATACTGATACATGGACAATCATTAATCTATAAATATAAATAAGCAGCACCACAAATCATTGTCGTACTGCTTTAGTGGTCTTACCATCATTTTTATCAAGTTAACTATCAGCGCCGCCTTTATTTTTTAGTCGGACGCTGAAAGTCATCTTTCTGGGTTTGGCGCGCACGTCCAAAGGCTAAGGCGTTATCATCGACGTTTTTGGTAATCACTGAGCCTGCCGCAACCGTAGCGGTATCACCAATAGTAACTGGCGCAACCAAGCTGGCGTTAGAGCCGATAAAGGCATTGTCTTCGATGATGGTTTGCGATTTATTGACGCCGTCGTAATTACAGGTAATCACGCCCGCACCGATATTGACATTTGTTCCAACCGTCGCATCACCCACATAACTTAAGTGATTGACCTTGCTACCTTGGCCGATAATCGATTTTTTAATCTCGACAAAATTGCCTACTTTACTGTTATTAGACAAAACAGTATCAGGGCGCAAGTGGGCGAAAGGTCCAATATCGACGCCGTTTCCAATTTGAGCACTGTCAATGACGCAGTACGGCTTTAGGTGACAGGCATTGCCAATGTGCGCATTTTTAATCACACAGCCAGCTTCGATATAAACGTTGTCACCTAAGACACAATCACCCTCAAACACAACGCCCACATCGACGAATACATCTTGGCCTGCGATCAAGCTGCCACGAATATCAACGCGCGTCGGATCGGCAAACTGGACGCCAGCTTCTTGCAGGTCAGCAACCAACTTACCTTGCCACGTACGCTCCAAGCTGGCAAGCTGTTGGCGGTTATTGACGCCTTCAATCTCAAAGCTATGTTCAGGCTCGATGGCGACAATATTGATGCCTTCAGCAACCGCCATCTTAACAATATCGGTGAGATAGTATTCTTGCTGCGCATTGTCGTTAGACAGCTTTGGCAGATATTTATGCAATAATGCATTATCAACGCAGTAAATACCGCTATTAATCTCTTGGATCTTCTGTTCATCGGCGTTGGCATCTTTTTGCTCAACGATGGCTTCAATATTGCCGTCTTTATCGCGTTTGATACGACCAAGACCAAATGGGTTGTCTACTGTTAGCGTCAACATCGACATACCATCAGTATTGGCAGATTTTAAAGCTGTTAACGTCTGGCAGCTGACCAATGGCACATCACCATATAAAATCAGACTTTGGCCTTCTTTTGGTAATTCAGATAGGGTGACTTTTACTGCATGGCCCGTACCTAACTGCTCAGTCTGGGCAACCCACGTAATCGGCAAATGCGCATATTGCTCATTAATGTCTGCTTGGACTTGTTCGCCGCCAAAACCATGTACAATAATAGTGTCATCAACGGTCAATTGATGACAAGTATCAAGCACATGACCCAATAATGACTTGCCAGCCAGTGTCTGTAGCACTTTTGGCTTGGCTGATTGCATACGCGTGCCTTTACCAGCCGCGAGGATAATTACCGAAAGAGGAGCTGTCATAGTATTCCTAAAAAATAGCCTACAAATGTAACAAAATATAATTCTGAATTATAACGCAAATTACGACTTAACTAAAACGCTATGTCGTGACATCTTTGTAAACTGATTATGACATTAGCTGTCTATAGATATAAATTAAACAGCAGGCGTTCAGAAAATCTAACCGCTAAATAGGTGAGCGATATAAAAGGCGATAAAGTAGAATTATTTATGGTAAAAACATTTATTTGAGGTTTAAAGGACAAACTTAAGATTAAAAGCTAAAAGAGAAGATAAAGGTATAAATAATCACCCAAACGGCTGCCGCCATCACTCCCGCAATAATATCGTCGAGCATAATACCCAGACCGCCCGCGACTTTTTTATCTGCCCAGCCAATCGGCGGCGGCTTAATAATGTCAAAAAAGCGAAATAGTATAAAGGCAATAATGATGGCTAAGATAGTAGGTATTTGAGTGAAATTTTGCCAAAAACTGCCGTTGGCGATACCCATATAAGATAGCGGCAGGAGGGTAAGCCACATACCAGCCCACTCATCCCAAACGATGTGCGGGTTATCGTGGCCGCCCATCAGCTCTGAGGTACGACCGCATATCGCATTACCAAGCAAACAAGCTAAAATGGTAATCATCAAAAACGGCACAAAGCCTAGGCTTAATAATGGTATCGCAACGATTAAAGCGCCAACCGTACCCCAAGTGCCGGGTGCACGGCGCGGCAGACCGCTACCTAGACCGATACCAAGCCAATAAACCAAACGATCAAACGCGCTGGCATTGGCGGGTAGAGGCGGGCAATCATTGGCTTGTCGGATATCAGGCTTAGATAGGTTGTGATCAATCATGGGTTAACCTGCAAAATGTTGGTAACCCGTCAGATTGGGCCAAGTAGGAAATGGGGCGGGATGCGTCGGTGTGACTGGCTGTCCTTGATAAAAAATCTCGGGTCGTACATTTTTAGCAGTATCTGCCTTGTTTGCGGCTATGACTTCACCGATACAGGTCACAGGCGTGTCGCTATTATTATCAATCGGTGGCTCGATATGGGCAGGCAAGGTAAAAGCCAGCTCATAATCATCGCCGCCCGCCAACTGACATAATAAGCGTTCAGATAGACCAACGCTTGATAATGCTTTACTGGTAGGCAGATGCTCAAGGTGGATGCACATACCAACGGCGCTTTGCTCACAGATATGCCCAAGGTCTTGATACAGACCATCAGAGATATCTATCATCGAAGTTGCGCCAATTGTTGCCACTGCTGCCCCTAAGGCAATACGCGGCGTTGGCATATGCAGCCGATGGGCAAGCTCAATACCGATAGCAGTATTAGGATGCTGTAGCGCATAAGCAGCATCGCCAAGCGACCCTGAGACATAGATTTTATCGCCGACTTGCGCGCCCGAGCGGTAAACAGCTGGTGTGGACGTATCAAGTAAGCCTTGTGCGCTGACACTAAGAACTAGATTGTCGCTGCGCGTGGTATCACCGCCAATAAGCGTGATACCAAATAGCTGGCAGGCGTGAAATAAACCTTTGGCAAATTCAGTCAGCCATTGCTCATTCGCCAAATGCTCAGGTAAGGCCAAGGCCAATAGAATGCTATGCGGCGTTGCGCCCATCGCAGCAATGTCTGAGACATTCACTGCGACCGCTTTATAGCCGATTTGAAAGGCTAATTCGTTTACGTCATTCCAATCAGCGCTAAAGTGCCGCCCTTGAACGAGGGTATCAATACAGCTAACCAAGTGTGCACCTGCAGGCAAGCTCATTACCGCCGCATCATCACCAATGCCTTTTTCGATATTGTGTGCTTCGGCAGTGCTGGACAATGACGGTGCAGCTTGTATTTGCGCAAATATACGCTCAATCAGCTCAAATTCGTTCATGGCTAGTCTTTATTGTTTTCATCAGGAGTAATAAGATTTGAATCATGTAAGCCTACGTCAGCTGCGTCACTATTCTCATCATTGCTAACACCATTAGTAGCCCCATTTTTTTCTAAAGAGTTTTCTTCTAAAGCGCTTTCTTCTGCAGATTTGTCATTAACGATATTATTTGGCGTTTCATTTTTTGCGGCGTCGTTTTTCTTATTGATCTTATAGTCCATAATATTTGCTAGAGCTTTACTCGCGCTATTGCGTTTAACACTGGCATTATTGGCACTGATACGTGGTTTGTTCGAAGCAGTTGACGTACTATCGATATCAGATTCCGCTGTGCTTTCACTGACTTCTTCAACAGCAGTAGATTGAGCTTCAGTCTGCTTAGCATTTGCTTGAGTCGCCGCTTTCTGTGAGGTGCGTAGATTGGCTTTGCTATCGGCATTGACTTCAAGCGCGCGCAATTCAATCGCCATTTTATCAAGGACAGCATTAATTAATTTATGGGCGTCAGTAGCGCCAAAGTGATTGTTTAGCTTCATCGCTTCATCAAGCACGACTTTGTAGGGAATCTCTAAGCGGTTTTGTAGCTCATACGCCCCAATCAATAAAATAGCATGTTCAACAGTGTCCAATTTATCAATGTCACGATCAAGATGCTGACTGATTAGCGCATCGAGAGCGTCAATCTGCTCTGGAATATCGCGCATCATTTCATGATAGTAGCCAATATGAACGGTATGCATGGCGTTGCTCGCGCGCGTACGGGCAGCGATATCATGCGGCGCATTGTCCTTCCAGCCAAGCTTACCGTCTTTATCAAAACGGCGGTCGGTGACCAACCACTCATATAGGCCTTGCATTGCAAAGCGTCGAGCCTTACGCACAGCGGTGTGGCTAGTCTTATAAGTCGTTTCACTCATATCAAAGGTTTGCTCACCCGCACTACTGCTCGCGATACGAGTAGCTTCAGCTTGTGCATCATTGGCTTGGGCGGTTTGTGCAGCGTTAATGGCGCGCTTGAGTTGGTCAGTCATAGGGGGTCAATACCTAAATTTTAAATAACTATCATTTTAAACATCTATCTTGGCGCAAATAACAGGCTTGGCAAAGACAGCAAGTTGTAAGAAATAGTATAAAAGTTGTTAAATAGTAGACGACTGGCAGGCTGTGACAGTCGGATATTAAAACGGTGTTTTATAGAACTGTTTATAGTGCTTTTTACTATCATATTGGCACTGCGGTCTATATCAAAGGTGATATAAGCCGCAGTGCCATTTAAATGACAAATAACCGTTTATAAAATGAAGACTTAATTACGCGTCATCACTATTATCATAGTCATCAGCAATATCTAGCTGTGATAGAACCGCTAGCATCTCAAGCACCACCATCGCCGCTTCTGAGCCTTTGTTACCGGCTTTGGTACCAGAGCGCTCAATCGCTTGCTCGATGCTGTCAGTGGTTAATACACCATTAGCAACAGGGATATTATAATCAATTGCAACGCTGCTTAAACCTTTGGCAGATTCGCTAGCGACAAAATCAAAATGCGGCGTGCTACCACGGATAATCGCGCCTAATGCAATGATGGCATCAAAGCGATCAGATTCAGCGGCGCGCTGAGCAACGAGTGGCAACTCAAACGCACCCGGTACGCGAATCACGGTAATGTTGCTACCCAATACGCCATGACGCAGTAGGGCATCGATTGCACCATCTACCAATGACTCAACGACAAAACCGTTAAAACGACCGACGACGATACCAATGCGCGCATCTTCGTTTTGATGTAAATTGCCATCGATATGGGTAATATCATTGCGCTGCTGTTGTAAATTTGACATAAGAAAATCCTTTGAGTAAGTAGCGTTTAAAACAAAATTTTTATGTAAAATCTCGATTGTTTTCAATAGTTAACTGACAAAAATAAATAAGTAGCGCTATGATAGCATTTTTTGCACAGGCATTGATATTTTAGCAATCTTAAAGACGCATCTGTATGCCTTGCGCGGCCATATATGCTTTGGCCTCTTGCACGGTATATTCGCCAAAGTGAAAAATACTGGCCGCAAGTACGGCATCGACGCCGCCTTCTAATACACCTTCGGCCAAATGTTGCAAGTTACCAACGCCGCCCGAAGCAATGACGGGCACATTTACGCAGCTGGTAATTTGCTGCATTAGAGCCAAATCATAGCCTTTTTTGGTACCATCACCATCCATTGAGGTCACCAATAATTCGCCAGCGCCGAGAGCAGCCATTTTACTTGCCCAAGCAACCGCATCAATACGGGTTGGCTTACGCCCACCGTGGGTAAAGATTTCCCAACGCGGCACACTAACACCATCAACCATTATATCTGCAACGCGTTTGGCATCGATAGCCACCACGATACATTGATTACCAAATTTCTGCGCCGCCTCCCCAACAAACTCAGGCGTAAATACTGCCGCAGAGTTAATCGCTACTTTATCCGCACCTGCATTGAGCAAATTACGAATATCAGCGATTTTACGCACACCGCCACCAACTGTGAGCGGTACAAACACGGTTTCAGCCATACGCTCAACGGTATGATAAGTGGTATCGCGCTCATCATTGGTCGCCGTAATGTCTAAAAAAGTAATCTCATCGGCGCCTTGCTCGTTATAGCGCTTAGCGACTTCGACAGGGTCGCCGGCGTCTTTGATATCGACAAATTGTACGCCTTTGACCACACGGCCATTATCCACATCCAAACAAGGAATGATACGCTTTGCTAACATGCCGCCTCACTTATTTATTAAATTAATGTAATAAAGTCTACATAATATTTTATTACTGCATTCTAACAAAATTAGAAAGTCTATTTCGTGATAATCTATCTTAATGTATTTATTTTAGAGTCTCACCAGTGAAGATTTTACTAGATTTTGATGGAGTAATGATTACAACGCCAACTTGGCAAAAAGTCGACCATTTAGAAGATGGTTTTATGGTATTTAACGAATCTTGCGTTGAAAATTTAGCAAGAGTTATAGCTATTACTCAAGCAGATATTGTCCTTACCACTACTCATCGTATTCATTATAACGAAAAAGAGTGGCAGCAAATTTTCTATAATCGAGGAATAATCACAGATAGAATCAGTAAAGTGAATCAAGCACGCACTTTTACTGATTTATCAATTCGATGTTTAGAGGTTTTAGAATGGGTAGCTGCTAATCCAAATGAAAATTATGTAATTATTGATGATGATAAGTCGTTACGAGACTTGCCTATTGAAATAAAATCTCGTTGGGTTGAAACTCAGTTTCATCAAGGATTGACGGAGGATTGTAGCAAGCAGGCTCTTAATATTTTACTAGGTGATGATTAGGTTTAAAATTGAGGATTTAATCAGTCTAACTTGCTAGATGCCGTCCAATAAATTTTCGGTATAATGAAACATTAAAATGTCACGCTAATTTGAATAAACCAATTAAAGAGAAGCTTATGTCCGTCTATACCCAGTTAACCGATGATCAGTTTGCCGCTTTTTGCCAGCGTTTTGGCGTGTCATTTGCGCGTGCCATTCCGATTACCCAAGGTATCAAAAACTCTAACTGGTTTATTCAGACGACTGACGATGTAGATGGCGCGCTCTCTTATGTGTTTACCTTATTTGAAGAGCGTCCACCAGAAGACATCGAAAAAATGGCGGTTATCCTTAATCAACTGGATGGTAAATTGCCAGTAGCGGCGCCATTAGCATTGCTTGATTTAGGCGCTGATAGCGCAGAAAAAGGCTATGTCATACGCTATGATAATAAAGCGATTACGCTAGTGCCTTGTTTGGCTGGCGCGCATCCACAGCAAACCACGCAAGCGATGTGTTATGAGATTGGCGCCGCTTTAGCCATGCTGCATGAGACCTTACAAGCACTGCAACCTGCGGAAGAATATGGCGTGCCTTTATACCCATGGGCGGAAGTACGCGACCGTGAAATGCAGTTTATGCCCGGTGACGAAGCCAAGCTCATGAGCGATATTTGGCGCGCTTACTCAGATTTGCCGCTGGCGACGTTGCCAAAAGGCTTATGCCATTTAGACATGTTCGCTGATAATACCTTATGGGACTTATCGTTAAGTAATAGCCAAAAAGGCGCAGCGCGTTTAACGGGATTGTTAGACTTTACCGAAGTCAGCGTCGAGCATTATGTGATGGATATTGCCATTACCATTAATGATTTTTGTACGACTTGGGGCGATGCCGAGCAGGGCGAAACCGTCAATTTTGACCGCAGTAAAATGGCGGCTTTTTTGCAAGGCTATGAATCCAAACGTCAGCTTGGCGAAGATGAAAAACGTGCCTTACCAGTGATGCTCGCAAAAGCAGCCGTTATCTTTTGGTTATTACGTTTAAACGTTATCCACTATAACCGTACTGAAGGTCGGACTGGCGATAACATCATGGTCAAAAACCCTGACCTGATGAAACGCTTAGCGGCTTATCATTGGTCACATGTCGAAAAAGAACAAAATACGGTGTTTGTTTTAGAACACGCGCTTTATAAAGATGATAATAAAGATAATGATATCGAAGACTTTAAATTAATCGGCGTATTTGCTACTGAGCAACAAGCGCAAGCCGCTATCAACCAATTAAAATCACAACCTGGTTTTAAAGAGTACCCAAATGGTTTCCATATTGATGCTTATCCGCTAAATCAAATTAACTGGTCATCAGGTTTTGACTTCTATTAAGTTCATCTGTATTAACAAGATATTTAACTGTTTAAAAGGAATTTACTATGACCGATCAAGTTGATAACTGGCACAAACTGGCACGCTACGATACCAATATGCAAGGCGAGCTGCATGCCAATCTGCTGCGTAATAACGGTATTACGGTGTCTCTACAACCGCTGAGTGCCATGCCCGGTATGAATTCTGGGATTGTGCTGTGGATACAGGATACTGATTTGGCGCATGCGCAGCGTATCTTGGCGAATATTGACACCGATGGGGCCACGCCTTATGAGATGTTTGATGAAGTGTCAGAAGCTACTCTAAACCCTACTTTAAATCCTGCAAAAGACGACAACAACGGCGGTGAAGTATAAATGTGTCAACTCTTAGGAATGAACTGTAATACCCCAACCGATATTGGTTTTAGCTTTGCAGGGTTTCGCCGTCGCGGCGGCATGACCGACAGTCATGAAGATGGCTTTGGTATTGCGTTTTTTGAGCGCAGTGAATGCGCCAATAATGATAAAACCGCCAATGCTTCGACTGGTTTGCGACTGTTTCATGACAATCATCCGAGCCATCTATCGCCCGTGGCTGATTTGGTGAATAATTATCCGATTAAAGCCATGAACGTCATCGCCCACATTCGTAAAGCGACCCAAGGGCAGAATTGCTTGGCCAATACCCATCCTTTCGTCCGCGAAGTCTGGGGCGAGCAGTGGGTTTTTGCCCATAACGGACAGATGAATAGCGAATTTATCAAACGCTGTCAGCGCCTGCAAGACAATGGTAATGCCTCACATTGTCAGCCAGTCGGTAATACCGATTCTGAAATGGCGTTTTGTTATCTCGTTAATCGTCTAAAGAGCAGCTTTAAAACCCGCCCCGATGACCAAACACTGTTTAACTTTTTGACTACCCAATGTCGTTATCTATCCGCAAACGGTTTGTTTAATTGCCTGATATCAAATGGTCAATGGCAATTGGCGTATGCGGGCAGTTTATTGTTTTATCTCACGCGCAAAGCACCATTTGGCGAAGCAAAATTAGCAGATGATGATTTGGCCATTAACTTTAGTGATGTGACCACAGACACCGATAAAGTCACGATTCTAGTTACTGTGCCATTGACTGAAAATGAAAAATGGCAACAGTTGGCGGTCAATGAATGCTTAATATTCCAAGATGGCGATGTCATTTATAAAGACAGCCCAAGTCAGCGTAAGTTTTTGACGATTGAGGAAGGGATTGCGGTAGCACGCGCGGTTGGAGCGAGTGTTTAGGATGGCTAGCTTGTATTTTTAAATTGGTTGTTCCACTATGAAATTAATAGTTTAATAAAAATTAGGTGAAGCCATGTTAGGCAATGACATTCAAATAAAGCAGCTGGTAGGCGTAGGCAATGTGCATCTTAATTTTTTGCCTGAGCAACGGGTGTATTGCCTAATCGGTGAAAATGGCATTGGTAAAACGAAGTGTTTGGAGGCTTTGTTTAAAGCATACTTTTCAACTAATAAGTTATTATTTGATTTGTATTTTAAAGGGAATCATTCATTTGAATATGTTGATAAGGAAGAAAATAAATTCAAAAGTATATTTACATTTGGCGATACTAAAATTTGTTTATATCCTGAACCCAAAGAAGTTACTATAAAAAATAGTGCTGTGTTCTTTCCTCAACATGAATTGCCTCTAGTATATGTGGATACATTCGAACGTACTAGTCATCATAATAATCAGGTGGGGATTAGAAGAATTAATGAGCTATTCTTAAGAAGAAAGTATTACTTAGATGATTTGAATGAAATTGCTTACAATAATTCTAAGTATATTAGTTTTAAAGATAGAAGTAATTTGCATGAATGGATCATTCAACGTGCACAATCAGCTAACCCTTATCAAGCTAAAGAAGACAATCGTGAAATTGAGATTACGACACTGCTTTGTCTGTTAAACAAAATTGATGAAAGGTTTCATCCAGATTATCTCGAAATCACAGGTGACGATAGGGTATCTTTCAAAGTTGCTGATAAGAAGACAGAACTCTCAGAACTTTCTAGCGGTTTTGCTTCAATCCTCAAAATTATGCAATCTATCATTGCAGGCTATAGCTATTTTACTAACGAAACTAACATTGCCCATGTAAAAGGCGTGGTATTTATCGATGAAATCGAAAGTCATCTGCATACCAAATGGCAGGCAACTATCGTCCCTACTTTAAAACGTCTTTTTCCTAATACAATATTCTATATTACTACTCACTCCGCTATAGTCCTGAGCCAATTACAACATGGTGAAGCCTATGAGCTATATCGTGATAAAGAAGATGGGGTTGTCAAAACAGAGTTGATAGAACATCCGGTGGTGTTCTAAAAAGTATGCTGGCGATAGAAGTCAATAAGAAATCTATGCTAAGTTCTCTGATTCTATAGGGCTTTCAAGGCTTCAAAAATTGTTCAAGTTTTAATCAGCATACTTTTTGACACACCACCGAACATCCTAATAATGCAGCGTTTGTAGATTTATTGAAAGATGCCTTTGATATTGATATTAATCAGCTCAAGTTAGCGCGACATAATGCGCCAAATCAGAAAAATGCCAAAAAGATGCTGTCTGAGCTACTAGAAAAAAGAATAAATGAGCTCAAAGAAGGAACGCAATTATAATGAATATACCCCACTCTCAACTTATTTTTCTAAGGTATTGGTTTACTTAGTTTTTAAAATTTCAGTTAAAACAATTAGAATTTTAAATTCTATAAAAATCAAAAGCCTACGATAAGTTGAGATTGGCGTAATGAATATAGAAATTGCGAAGTTACTGGACTCAAACTTTTTGACTTACGTATTAGAGGGTAAAAACATTGATGAAAATGATGTCGATCTTCTTGAACGACTGACGGATTTATTAGCGCTCGTCAATGATGATACTGTCGAGCTGGTCATTACACCATTGCTGCGATATGAGTTTTTAAGGAAGTTTGGTTGGCAGCATGAAAATGAAGATTTTAATAAATTTAGAGCAGCCGTTGAAGAGTTTACTTGGCTAGATATCAGTAAAGATGTCACAGACTTGGCAACTGATTTGTATCGGTTAGATAAGTTTGAAGCTGAGAGTAAAGGTATAGCTAAAAATTTAGAAAAGCGTAAGTTTGATGTCTTTCATTTTGCAACTGCTAAGATTAATGGTATTGAGTTGCTATCTAACGATAAGCACATAGATCAAATGGAAGGTTTATACGAACGTTATAAAACTTATAAATTAATATCTTAAAAAAGCGCCACAACAGCGCTTAAATTTCTCACCCGAGCCACAAATACAGCGCTGTTTTTGTGTAACGGACATAGAAACAGTTGGGTCGAGGAAGTACCAACGCGCATCGTTGTTCGCTTTGTCTATTACTTTTACAAAGGCAGATAGCTCATGATGCGCCTGTATGCCGTCATCTTTATTATCAGAGATATTAAAGTAAGCTTTAAACTCAACTTTCGCATGGCGTTTACCCAACTTCGGCATGTGCGCTACGATTTCTAATCCTGCCCAGTTCGTCTCTTTTGCCCAACTTTCAATCGCCTTAATATCAAGCACATTTTGCTGCGCGGGTAGCGTCGTCGCTACGATATATTCTGGTTTAACCAAGACAAAAGCGCTATAGCGCGTGCGCATTAAACGCTCTGCAGTATCTGCTTTATTGTCCTCTGAATCAAAAAGCCCATCGTGATAGGGCTGACAGCATTCTTTATAAAGTAGTGGTGAGCTGATAGCGCTTGACGACGGGTTGATTTGGCAAGGGCAGATTGGTAGGGAAAGTGACATTATTTACTCGCGCTATTTTTCATTTTTTAACGGTTCTATAGCTTTCAATTGAGCCAGTTTTTGATCAATTCTGGCCATAGGCCGAGTTTTAGTTTTGCCCAAGGCGCGGGGTCGCGCAGCTGCTGCCAAAACTCAGCAAATGGCGGCGCAAAATATACCAAGAGCGCAAGGATGACGTATAGCAGCAGATACCACCATTTGTCTTTATGCTGATAAAACTTCATCGCTGTACCCGATGAGCGCTTCATTTTCATATTGGACAAATTCACACTATATAACTCATCCAATGTCAAATGCACCATGGCGCCGCCGAATAAAAATAAGCCATAAAACCAGCTAACCGTCAACGGTAAGTTTAAAATGTCGTAGCTGATATAGGTCATCCCAAGCCCCATTATCGCCATATAGGGTACCGAATGAATGACGCCGCGATGCACGGTCATGTTGGTAAAAATAGAAAATACCACATAACGCATAAAGCCGTAGCCTGCCAGCCACAAAGCCATCAGCGCCAATAAACTCAGCTCACTACGCCAATGCATGACCAGACCAAAGGCAAAGATAAACGAGGTAATATTAAACCCAAGCTTAATCGGCGTCGAATTATCAGAATCCAAATCAGGCAACAGTCCTCCGATGGTACCGAGAGCCGCGCACATCAAAAACCCTGAATCATCAATCAAGCCCGCTTTATAAACCGCAAGACTCATCGTACCACTTGCCATGAATGCAACATTTAAGTGGGTGTTAAAATTTGCCATAAAAACTCATCAATAAATAGCGCGCGAAATCTGTATTTCGAGCGGCTTGTCTAGCCGTAAAAAAGCGCTCCATGATACCATAGCCACGCCAGTCGTCTAATAGAGATAGTCAATATGACCGCCACCGATTTACCTGCCAAGCCTTATCGAAATACTACTTCTAATGCATTTATTAATAAACCATCTGCATGCGCCAGCACGCGTGATGACAGCTTTGCTGCTATTGATTGGCAAGCGCCATGGCTGTGTCACTTAAAGCAATTGGGCTATATTAGTGAAGTTATTACTCAGATGAGTGCTTCCAGAGATGACTCTGTTCAGACAGATAAAATAAAAAACACACCTGATATCATCGCTAAGGTTTTGAATAGCGCATTACAGAAGCACGCTGATGACCTACTTCAGCCATTACCGCAAATCAAACCTGCGCTAAACAACCAAGCGCACACCTTACAATTCGTTTCGCAAAAGGCGCTGCTAGCAGGCGAAGCGTACGAGAATTTTATCGGCACTACCGGTAATATTCCGACCCGTGATAATTTGCATGATTTATTTAACGGTAGCATTTGGCTCACCTTTCCTAAGACCAAAGCGTTGCTCAATTATTATCATATGCTTGAAATCGATCAGCAGGGGATTGGTGCTAGTCGCGGCCGTGTCCGCGATACCATTACCGTTTTTGATGAAAATGGCGCAATATTGGTGACAGCTGAGTCTAGTATCGGTGAGGCGTTGGTTGATTTCGATTGGCAGGAAAGTTTGGTTGCACCGCGTGACAAATGGGATAACCCAAAGCAACTTAATAAACAAGCTCAAGCAGCAGTTTATATTTTTGGTCATGCACTGTTAGAGAAGCTACTGCACCCACGCAAGGCATTGTGCGCCCATAGTATCGTGATAAATGTCACGCAAGATTTTTTTGCCTTATCGCTATCTGAGCGCATTAATCTTCTGGATCAAAAAGTGGCCGATTATATGGATGCGTTATTATCAGAGCCAGATGTGTCCCCGCGCAAACTGTCGCCATTGCCCATTTTGGGCGTGCCATACTATTGGGCAGAAAATGCCAATTCGAGCTTTTATGATGATAGCCACGTCTTTCGGAGCGGTCGTCGTAGTCAAAGTTAAAAGATATGGGCACACCTTGTCCGGTAAACGTTGAATTTTAACTGCTAAAGCATTGTCGTGGTTACGATTGTGCCACGATTCAACACCATCTAGTCGTTAACAAAGTGCTGCTTATTTGTTATGGTAAAAGGACGTTACAGTTAAACGCTAAACAGATGCATATATCTTTTGTTAACGGCGATTTTGTTCACCTCACCGTTATCAATAAACATTTATTCAAATAAAAGCACCGTTAACTATTGTACTTAGCACTTGTTAAAAACGAGCGCTTATTAAAAAATAGGTGTCGCCATTCGATTTAAGCACATTCATTTAAATTAAGAAGAAATAAGCCACCAGTTATCAGCATAAATTGCCATGCATTCACAGTCGTATTAATGGCATAAGGATTTATGCTTAGGATCTATAACAACGATAAGGAAGCTACCATGAGTGATATTTTTAATGTAAAAGATACGATTGAAGTCGCTGGCAAGGAGCACGTTTATTATAGCTTGCCAAAGCTGACTGACACTTACGAGAACATCAGCAAATTGCCATTTTGCATGAAAATCGTCTTAGAAAACCTACTGCGTAATGAAGACGACGGTCAATCTGTCGACAAAAACCATATCGAAGCCGTTGCCAATTGGGACGCTGGCGCAGAAGCGTCAAAAGAAATCGCCTTTATGCCAGCGCGTGTGGTCCTGCAGGATTTCACTGGTGTACCATCAGTGGTGGATTTGGCAGCGATGCGTGATGCGGTCGTCGAGCTTGGCGGTCGTGCTGAGCAGATTAACCCTTTTATTCCAAGTGAGTTGGTGGTTGACCACTCTGTACAGGTCGACGCTTATGGCCGCGAAGATGCGCTAGATTTAAACGAGAAAATTGAGTTTAAGCGTAATAACGAGCGTTATGAGTTTTTGCATTGGGGCAAAAACGCCTTTAAAAACTTTGTCGTTGTGCCCCCAGCAACCGGTATTGTGCATCAGGTTAACTTAGAATATTTAGCGCGTGTAGTAATGGCTGCTGAAGTCGATGGTGAGCTGACCGCGTATCCAGATACGGTATTTGGTACAGACAGTCACACGACGATGATTAATGGTATTGGCGTACTCGGTTGGGGTGTTGGTGGTATCGAAGCGGAAGCGGCGATGCTTGGTCAGCCATCCTCAATGCTCATTCCACAAGTGGTCGGTTTTGAGCTCAAAGGCAAATTGACCGAAGGCGTGACTGCGACGGATTTGGTACTACGCGTGGTTGAAATGTTACGTGCTCACGGTGTGGTTGGTAAGTTTGTCGAATTTTACGGCGAAGGTTTACACAGTATGCCACTCGCTGACCGTGCAACCATTGCTAATATGTCACCAGAATACGGTGCGACTTGCGGTATTTTCCCGATTGACCAAATGGCGATTGATTATCTGCGTCTGTCAGGTCGTGAAGAAAGCCAGATTGAGCTGGTTGAAAAATATGCCAAAGCACAAGGTTTATGGCATGATGCCGATACGCCAGCGGCGACGTATTCAAGTAAGCTTGAGCTGGACTTATCATCGGTGAAACCAGCCCTTGCCGGTCCGAACTTGCCACAGCAGCGTATCAATTTATCTGATATGCATGAAAAATTTGGCGAAACTTTAGAGAAAATGACTAAAGATCGCAAGTCAGAAATCGATGGTAAAGTGCGCTTTGATCAAGAAGGTGCGCAGCAAGAGCAAGCCGATAGACTGTATGCCAAGCCTAATGTCTTCTCTGACGTTAATATCGATGATAAGAGCCACAAACTGCGTGATGGTTCAGTGGTTATCGCCGCGATTACCTCTTGTACCAACACCTCAAACCCTGCGGTGATGATTGGCGCTGGTTTGGTGGCGAAAAAAGCCGCTGCCAAAGGTTTAAAAGCCAAGCCTTGGGTAAAAACCTCATTGGCACCAGGCTCAAAAGTCGTTACCGATTATCTTGAAAAAACCAAACTGATGGATGAGCTAGAGAAAACAGGCTTCTATTTGGTTGGTTATGGTTGTACCACCTGTATCGGTAACTCAGGTCCGCTCTTAGAGTCGATTGAACAAGGTATCAAAGAAAACGACTTGGTTGCCGCTGCGGTGTTATCGGGTAACCGTAACTTTGAAGGGCGTATTCACTCGCACGTCAAGGCCAGTTACTTGGCGTCGCCACCGCTGGTGGTTGCTTATGCGTTGGCAGGGACGGTTGATATTGACTTGACCACGCATCCGCTAGGCCAAGACCAAGACGGCAACGATGTGTTCTTAAAAGACATTTGGCCAACGTCCGATGAAATTAATGAACTAATTGCCAATAATATCGACGCCGATATGTTCCGTAAAAACTACGGCGAAGTGTTTGACGGTAGTGCCGCATGGAACGCCATCAGCTCAGCCGATAGTCAGCTGTATCCATGGAGCGAAAAGTCTACTTATATCAAAAACCCACCGTTCTTTGATGGCATGACCATGGAGCCAGAAGGTATCCCTGATATCGAAGGCGCGCGTATCTTGGGTCTATTTGGCGATTCAATAACCACTGACCATATCTCGCCAGCTGGTAATATCGATGCTAATTCTCCTGCGGGTAAGTACTTGCAAGAGCGTGGTGTGATGCCAGCCGACTTTAATAGTTATGGCTCACGCCGTGGTAACGATGCGGTCATGACCCGCGGTACTTTTGCCAATATCCGTATCAAAAACCAGATGATGGGCGGTAAAGAAGGCGGCTACACTTACTACTTTAAAGGCGACAACGCCACGCTTCAAGACGGCGAAGAAATGGCCATCTATGACGCGGCGATGAAGTATAAAGAAGATAAACGCCCACTTGTGGTACTTGGCGGTGCAGAGTATGGTTCTGGTTCTAGCCGTGACTGGGCCGCGAAGGGTACGATTTTGCTCGGCGTAAAAGCGGTATTGACCAGCTCGTTTGAGCGTATTCACCGCTCAAACTTAGTTGGTATGGGCGTGTTGCCATTAACCTTTAAAGATGATGAAAACGCCGATACTTATCACCTAGACGGTTCTGAAGTGCTAAGTATCACAGGCCTTGATAATGGTGAGAGTAAAACCGCAACAGTGACGGCGACCCGTGCTGATGGTTCAACTGAAACCTTTGAGGTAAACGTCATGCTACAGACGCCAAAAGAGCGCGAATACGTGCGTCATGGCGGCGTATTGCACTATGTACTACGTCAATTAGCAGCTGAAAGTAAAAACGCAGCGTAATATTTAATTAAAGTGAGAATAAGAAAAGCCCGGTCGTGATGATTGGGCTTTTTTATGCGCAATACTTTTTAATTCGTTATTTTTACCTTTAACCCTTCTCAGTCAATAGCTTAATACCTAAGCCAATAAACACCACTCCACTAATTTTATTTAAAATAGATTCGATAGCTGGATTCTCTCGCAGCTTTTCACTGAATTTTGACGCCAGTAATGCCAAACATAAACACCACATAAAACCAGTGACGGCAAAGGTTAGTCCCAAAAGTAAAAAGGACAAGGTGCTATTCGCATAGTTAGGATTGATAAATTGCGGAAAGAAAGCCAAAAAGAATAGCGCGACTTTTGGATTAAAGGTATTGGTGAGCATACCTTGCTTATATATTTGCCAATAATCTAAAGTCTTAGCAGAAGAAGGTTTTCCGTTTTCTTGTAAACTCGCGCCTATCAAAGGCTGCTGTTTACTCATAAGCATTTTGACGCCTAGATAGCACAAATAGCTAGCACCTATATATTTAACAATCATAAATGCGGTAGGAGAGTTGGCCAGTAAAACGGATAAGCCCAGCGCCGCCAATAATGTATGTATTAAAATCCCTGAGATAATACCAAGCACGGAATAAAACCCCGCCGTTTGCCCCTGTGAAATACTGCGGGTGATGATATACATGCTATCGCTGCCAGGGGTCAGGTTTAGTAAAATGGCTGCCACGATAAACCCTAGGTAATTCTCAATACCAAACATTGCAAATCTCTTTGTTTTAATAAACCTAATTATCCATGTGTAATGTAATAAAACTTTTATATATTTTATAAAATTATTACAGAGTAGCTAGCATTGGCTGGGTTAGCAATAGAGTAAATCACTCAATAAATACTAATTTTAGAAAGCATAATACACATTCTACACTCAAGCTCTGTGAAATGGATAAAATGTAAATATATTATGAAAATCGCAAAAATTGCAGTTTGAACTCTGATAATATATCAGAAGCAAATAAAACTTTTGTTGATAACAAGGATTTGAGATGAGAAGTTTGGCTTATACCGTTGCTTTATCTGTTTTTGCTACGACTGCTGGGATAAGTGCCGCGCATGCTGAGAGAGTTTGCAAAGTAACAGATCCGACTGAAACACCGTTAAATATCCGCGATGAACCAAATGGTAAGATTATCAATAAACTACGTAACGATCGTGAAGTTTATATCACAGAAACCACTTACGATAATAAAGACCGTCCTTGGGTGTATCTAGAAGGGTACTACCAAGGAGAATACAGACAATGGGGTTGGGCGATTAGAGAATTTGTCTCTTGCTATGATCGTTGATATAGTAACTTCAGCTTATCCAAACCATAATAAACTGACTATAACAAAACTAACAGACGTAAAAAATCCCAGTCACCGTATGATGACTGGGATTTTTTATTGTGCGCTTATTAGTCTAATCTGATGCTTAAAGGTGCTAAGCAAAAGTGCTAATAAGTGACGCCGAATAGTGGCGTCCCCAGGGGGATTCGAACCCCCGTTACCGCCGTGAAAGGGCGGTGTCCTAGGCCTCTAGACGATGGGGACGCATAGAGTGTCATAACCACTATTTTACAATAGCATTACAACGGTACTTCACAATATCAGAGTGCTTATCTATTAATAGAACAAGCCTTGCCTAGGTGCTGATATCGTCCTACTAGCGAGTATTTATCAAAGTGTCAGTAAACTGAACGTTGCGATAAATAGTATGGTGGAGCTAAACGGAGTCGAACCGTTGACCCCTTGCATGCCATGCAAGTGCTCTACCAACTGAGCTATAGCCCCTCGCTAAGAGTGTGCGTATTTTAGGTAAGACCAGCAGTCTTGTCAACCGCTATTTTAAAAATAATGCATAAATTTGCAAAAAAAGTTAGTAAAAGTATTTAAATGGCTAATTATGGGCATTTAAGTACGGAGATTAATATAAAAAAAGGGTCAGTATTAGCCTGACCCTTTTTTATTAATTATCCATTCTACTCTTAATTAACCAGTACAAGGTTATTTAGCAGCCAAACTATTCAGCCGCCAAGAAGTCTGGCAACTCTGCCGCTTGTTTCTCAAGTTTTTTCAGTTTCTTTTTGCCAAGGCCACCCAGTACATCAACCGCATGGCGTAAACGGGTCAGGGTCATATCAGCGCCGATAATCGCCATAGAGTTCATGACTGGCGTCGATGAGGTGCTACCAGCGATAGCGATAAAGAACGGCGCCATAAAGTCACGCATTTTAATATCAAGATGAGCAGCAAGGCCTTTTAGCGTGGCATAAATATTTTCTTCCGTCCACGTCGGCAAGGTTTCTAGCTGCCAAAGCGCCAGTTGTAGCATCTCGGTAATTTGTTCAGGCGTCAGCGACTTATGGGTAAAGCTTTCAGCGGTGATAGCAGGCAGGTTTTGAAAATAAAAGCCGCCCCAGTTAACCGCATCAGACAGCAGTTCAATACGTGGTTGAATTGCGGCGGCAATCGCGGTTAGTTTATCGCTGTCACTTGCCCAGTCGAGGATTTTGTTTTTAAGCTCTTCAGGGCTAAGCGCACGTAGCCATTCCGCATTTAGCCAGTTGAGTTTTTCGATATCGAAAATAGGGCCACCAAGCGACACACGCTGAATATCAAAGCTGGCAATCATCTCATCCAAGGTGAACTTTTCCGCTTCGTCAGGCATTGAGTAGCCCATACGGCCAAGGTAGTTGAGCAAGGCTTCAGGTAGCACGCCAGCATCACGATAGTAAGTGATAGAGGTTGGGTTTTTACGTTTTGACAGCTTTGATTTATCAGGGTTACGCAGTAGCGGCATATGGCAAAGAACGGGCATCTCCCAACCAAAATACTCATAAAGCAGCTGATGCTTCGGTGCCGAGTTGAGCCATTCTTCACCGCGCATAACATGACTGATTTCCATCAAATGGTCGTCGACGACGTTGGCGAGATGATAAGTTGGCATGCCATCAGTTTTTAGCAGCACTTGCATATCGACTTGCGTCCAAGGAATCTCAACCGTACCGCGTAGCATGTCATGTATCTGGCAGGCGCCTTCGGTTGGCACACGCATACGAATAACGTAAGGCTTGTCTTCAGCGACCAATTGCGCGGTTTTTTCTGGCGCTAAATGTGCGCAGCGACCGTCATAGCGCGGCGTTTCGCCATTGGCCATTTGCTCAGCGCGCATGGTATCAAGCTCTTCAGGGGTACAAAAACAGCGGAACGCATGGTCATTTTCTATCAGCTGCTCGGCATGTTTTTTATAAATATCACTACGTTCACTCTGACGATAAGGTGCGTGCGGACCGCCGATATCTGGTCCTTCCGCCCAGTCAAGACCGACCCAACGCAGCGCATCCAAAATCATTTGTTCAGATTGCTCGGTTGAGCGTGTTTGATCGGTGTCCTCAATACGCAAAATAAACTCGCCGCCATGGGCTTTGGCAAAGGCTAAATTAAATAGGGCGATATAAGCGGTGCCGACATGCGGAAAACCAGTTGGAGATGGCGCAATACGCGTACGAATAGAGCGCTTGCTATCAAGGTTGGCTTGGGATGATGTTTGGGTCATAAAAATCTCAGAATATGCTGGTGAATGAATAAAATGGCGAGAAAAGTTAAAGTTCAAGGCGAATAGAGAAATTGAGTCAAAATACGGGTGAAACAGTCGCCGTCACGGTAGAAAAATAGCGTAAAATATAGCGCTAGTATAACAGAGAGCTGAGATATTTTTAACGAAAAGCCTCTCTAGCGCTTGACTCGCCGTATATCCTTGCGATAATAATGCTAGGTGAGTCATAACTTGTTTATTTTCATCTGATTTTTTACTATTACTGGCCAAAAAGGTCATCATCTACTGAGTCGTTTGTGTCCATATCGAATCCAAAGTCAAAAAACACGTTAAATTCTAAAGAACCCCCTTCTTCAGTCATTGATAGTTCTGAGTCAGAGGTCAATTCGTCTATTGTTGAAAACGATTCTGCTCAAGAGCTCGTCATACAGCAAGCGGGTTCTAATGAATTAAGTTTTGTCCATGACGCCGTGCTACTACAAGAAACGGTGTCGGCGGTATTGGGTGTCAAAACGCTGCCCAAACAAACAGATGACAGCCGTCAAAACAGCTTACAAAAAAGTGGCATTTATGTGGATGCAACTTTTGGGCGCGGTGGGCATAGCCGCCTGCTATTAAGTCAGCTTGCTGATGATGCAACCTTAATTGTGTTTGATAAAGACCCAACAGCGATTAGCGTTGCGCAAGAATTGGCAAAATCTGATAGCCGCGTCAAAGTGGTGCATGATAGCTTTGCAACCTTGACCGATAGCCTAGCGGCGATGGGTATCACGAAAGTGGACGGTCTGATGGCGGATTTGGGTATTTCCTCGCCGCAGATTGATGACGGTAGGCGTGGTTTTAGTTTTATGCGTGATGGTGCGGTCGATATGCGCATGGATACCAGTCGCGGGCAGTCGGTTGCCGAGTGGCTCGAGACAGTCGACGATGAAACCTTGGCCGATGTGCTTTATGAGTTTGGCGAAGAGCGTCACAGCCGCCGTATTGCCCGTGCGATTAAGCAGATGGACAGCTATGAGTCCACGCTTGCGCTGGCAGAAGTGATAAAAGCAGCGCATCCAAATTGGCAGCGTGGTAAGCACCCAGCGACGCAAAGTTTTCAGGCCATGCGTATTTTTATCAATAATGAGCTTGGCGATGTCGATGACTTTTTGGAACAAAGTATTCCGATTTTAAAGTCGGGCGGTCAGCTGGCAGTGATTAGCTTTCATTCGTTAGAAGATCGCCGTATCAAGCAATTTTTGCAGCGCCATAGTAAAGGTCAGTATCCAGAAGATGAAAGCTTACCGATGCCGCCCAAGCGTCCGCGTTATTTTAGTAAGCCAAAACGCGTCGGTCCCAGTCAGGCTGAAATAAGCAATAATCCGCGCGCGCGTAGTGCGTGGCTGCGTATGGCGACTCGTAGCGATACGGATTATAAAGCAGATGATAATTCTTAAGCTAAGTCTTAAAACTTGCTATTCAGTTATGTGGGTAAAATATGACTGAATGTTTTAATGATTACGCGGCTGTTAAAAAGCTGTAAACATTCTCTGCTAGGCTCAGCAGTTACTTTTTGCTTGGTTATGTGTTTTTTGATAGTTATTTTTATTGATGGTGCTGATGGCTCATGAGGGTGTGTTCACTCGCAAATCTTAGCGCTTTTTTTATTTTGAAGTTCACTTTTTTGAGATCGTCATGGCAATATCTGACAAACCTGTAAACCGCCGCGCCGCAATGCCTCCTAATCCTGATGTTGGCGAATTATTCGTGCGCCGATTTAACGTGGTCAGTATTTACGTGGTCATATTAGTGTTACTGGCGGCGGCTATTATCTGGAGCGGCATCAAGACGGCAGAAGGCGTGCAGCAATATCATCAGGATTATAAAACCTTGCAAGACATGAAAAAACAAGAGCGCAAGCTACAGGTAGAACATCAGCGTTTGCTTATCGAGCAGCAAACCTTTAGTGCGACCCCGCAAATTGCCAGTCGCGCCGTTGCTGAATTGGGGATGTTTTCGCCAACCCTTAAAGATAAGCTGATTATTCAGCCGGGAGCGGCAGTTGCCGTCGCGCCAGTGCTCGAGGACGATGGCACAGATGCTGCCGCTGCTAATGAAACAGATTTTTTTGAGGCGGATGCTAACGCTGCGGAGGCAGGACGATGACTGATAAAAAGCCCACCGCCAAAAACGATAAAGCTGCCAAGAATAACAGTAAAAAACTCGCCAGCGGCAAAGTCACTAAGCCGCTACGCCGTGCCAGTGTTGCCAAATCTGGACAAACAAGCGGCAAAGCTGACAATAAAGCGGCCGATAACCGCAAAGCTAAGCTATTTAGCCGCCTAAAAAAGAACGAAGTGCAGGGCGCTTATACCAGTGTAAAAACCCAAAAAAGCAAAAGAGCCTTTTTGGGTAAAGCCTCTGGGGCGTCGTCGCGCGGCGGTGTCGAGCAAGATAAAAACCGCTTTCGTACCATTTGGGCAATATCGTTAGTGATTTTAGGCTTATTAATTGGCCGTGCTTATTATATACAAGTCGCCAATGCGCAGTTTTATCAAGATAAAGGCAATGAGCTGATTACTAGCGTGCGTACGCAAAAATCCTATCGCGGTATGATTACCGATCGTAATGATTTGCCTTTAGCTGTCAGTGCGCCGCTTGCGACCGTGTCGTTTAGCCCGCACGATTATGCGCGCGAATATTATGAGCTGAAGCGTATTATCTTGACCAACCCTGATAGTCCTCAGCTTGTCGCGCGTATGCAAAAGCGTTTAGATAATATGGATTTAACCACGCTTGCAGCAGCGGCCAATATCTCAGTTACTGAGCTGAAAAAAGTCACGGCTATCGATGACAGTATTGATGTCACCGATGAAGAAGCGGTGAAAGCGGCGCTACCATCGGGCGCAGGTTCACATTATCTGCCGCTTCTTAATAAAGTCACGCCTGAGATCGCCCAAAGTGTCAGCTCGCTTGATTTTCCGGGTGTCTATGAGAAAAACTTCTTTCAGCGCTATTATCCGCAGCCGCAACCAAACTCACAGTTGTTAGGGTTCATGGGGCAAAACGCCAATGATCCTGAAGGCGGTTATGAAGGCCGTGCTGGTATTGAGCGTCAGTATGAAACGGAGCTAGCGGGTGAAGACGGTAAGGTGCTGGTATTAAAAGATGCCAAGCAAAATAGCTTAAAAGAAATCAAGCAAGTCGAGCCAGAAGTACCGGGTAAAGATGTCGCTTTAACGATTGATTCGCGCTTACAGTATCTGCTCTATAAAGAGCTTGAAAAAGCCGGTCGCTTACAAAAAGCGCGCTGGTCGACTGGTATGATTGTTGATGTACAAACGGGCGAAGTGCTAGCGCTATCGACGTGGCCATCCTTTAACTCTAATAATCTCAATGAGATGACGGGTGAAAACCAGCGTAACCGTGCGCTGCTCGACGTCTTTGAGCCGGGTTCGGTCATGAAGCCATTTACCGTGGCAGCAGCATTGGATTCAGGTAAATATACCACCACGTCTTTGATTGATACCAATCCTGGCTCTATTCGTGTGCGCGGTTATACCATTCGCGACCACAATAATCTGGGACGCATTACGCTTGCGACATTACTACAAAAATCTAGTAACGTCGCCTCAACCAAGATTGCGTTATCCTTGCCGCCTGATGCCATTACCAATATGCAAAGACAGTTTGGCTTTGGGGCAAAAACTCCGCTGCAATTCCCCGGCGAGGGCAGTGGTCTTGTCGTTACGCCAAAAGAAAAAGAAACGTCAAGACGAGCAACGGTCAGTTATGGTTATGGCCTACAAGTCACCTTAGCTCAGGTCGCACAGGCGTATTCGGCGCTTGCCGCTGGTGGGGTAATGCACCCATTAACCTTAATTAAAGACGACAAAAAACAGCCTAGCAAACGTATCATGGCGCACGAACAAGCCATGTCTATCGTACAGATGCTAGAAAGTGTCACCGAGCCGGGCGGTACCGCCAAAGCCGCGGCTATTGATGGCTATCGTGTGGCGGGTAAAACAGGTACCTCACGCCGTATTAACCCCAAAGGTGGTTACTATAGCGACCAGTACCGAAACGTCTTTGCCGGTATGGCGCCCGCGTCCAATCCTAAGCTGGTCGGGGTGATGCTTATCGAGGACCCGCGTGGTCAGATTTATGCTGGCTTAACGGTAGCCCCTGTCTTTCATAATGTTATGAAAGAGGCGCTACGTTTATATAATGTGCCGTTAGATAAACCATTGAAAACTGAAGAGCCGTAGCTAAAAAAGTAAGTTCTATGGCTAAGTTTTATGACCAAGTTTTATGACTAATTTTCATGATTAAGCTCCATGTTTCAGCTGTTAACTATTTGATGCGTTTTAACCGTTTAGGATTTGCCAATGTCTCTGTCTACCTCGCCGCTAAGCAGCACCCCAGTCACCTTGCAGCAGCTGATTGCAGCCAGCGGCAACGACAGCAATGTTAACAATCAAAGTCATGGCCCAGGTCACAGCCACAGTTTAGCGCAAACATTGACGGCGGTGGTGGCTGAGCAGGAGTCAACAAATTCAATAGAGTCGGTTGCTCATATTCCCTTTGAGCAATTTTGCTTAGACAGCCGCCGGTTAGCGGCCAACGATGTCTTTGTCTTATTAAAAAGCCATACGCCAAATTGTCAAAAAAGTCGTGACTACCTGTATCAAGCCGCTGAGCGGGCGGCTTTTATCCTATCAGAAATTGATCCAATTGCTTTATTATCGAAAGCCAATGTACCGCCGCATGCCAATATTCCATTATCTACTGTTAATGCACAGTCCGTAGCGCAGCAGCAATTAGCCGCCCTGCCTTGCCCAGTTTTATACGTGCCCAATATTCGCGATTTTTTAGGCAGCCTTATTCAAGCGCGTTTGCAATATCAGCAGCCAGTGACCTTGCCAACGGTCGTGGCGGTGACGGGCACCAATGGCAAAACCACCATCAGTCAATTGGTCGCACAGTTAACCCAGCTGACGGGTATGAGCAGCGCTGTGATGGGAACGGCTGGTAATGGCCGGCTTGGTGCGCTGGTGCAAGCCAGCCATACCACGGGCGATGCCTTAGCAGTGCAGCAGTTTTTATATCAAATGGCTCTTGAGAACGCAGAATTACTGGCGTTAGAGGCCAGCTCGCACGGTCTGGATCAGCAGCGTTTACAAGGTATGCCCGTATCGGTGGCGATTTTTACCAATTTAAGCCGTGATCACCTCGATTATCATGCCGACATGGCAGAGTATGCCGCAGCAAAAGCCAAGCTGTTCGATAAAGCACACTTTCCAGACTTAACTCACGCCATTATCAATATTGATGACGAGTATGCACAGACTATGCTTGATACGGCGCGTGCCAGTGAGTTAACGGTTTGGACGTATAGTTTAAACCCAGCAAAATCTGCCACCTTTGTCGCCGCTGATATCACGCCAAGTTTACAAGGCGTTGAGATTGGTCTGCGTACAGATTTTGGCAATGAAAAAGTTAATAGTTTAGATATCGTCAGTCCATTACTTGGGCGCTTTAACGTGGCAAATTTACTTGCGGCGATGGCAGCGGCAGTCGCAGTTGAGACTAATAATGACGGTGATAGTAACAATAATATAGCCGATAACCTTGAACGTATTGCCGCCGTTGTCCCGCAGCTACAAGGCGCGGTCGGACGTATGCAGCGTGTGCCATCTACTAACGGCTGTTTTATCGTTGATTATGCCCATACGCCTGATGCGTTAAGCCAAGTGCTTGCCAGTTTAAAAACCCACTGTAAAGGTCAGCTGTGGGCGGTATTTGGTTGCGGCGGCGACCGTGATGCGGGCAAGCGCCCATTGATGGCGCAAGCGGGATTGGCAGGGGCGGATAAAGTGGTTTTAACGGCAGACAATCCGCGTACCGAAGACCCAAAGGCAATATTGCAAGATATGCAAGCGGGCATGACAATTGAGCAATATCAGCGTACCCATATCGAGCCTGCACGCAAAACAGCCATCGAATATGCGGTCAAGCAAGCCGCGGCTGATGACATTGTCGTTATCGCGGGCAAGGGTCATGAAACCTATCAAGAAATTAACCATGTGCGTTATGATTTTGACGACAGCGTTATTTTGCAAAATGCCCTCAAGCAAGCTGGGCGCCTATAACCTTTATAGCCAAATAATAGCGCCTGCCGTTCATTTTTTGAGCGTTTAAACAACAGATATCGTTAAATAACAAAGATAAAAAGATAAGTAGTCATCATATATAAGGTAATCAATTATGACAGCCGACCACGATAACAGCATTCAGTCGCAAGGGCTGTATGTTTGGCAAGCAGACAATCTGCTTGCGGCAACCACAGCACTTGATGGGCATTGGCAGTTTGCTGAAGCACAAGCAGAGTCAAGCAATGAGGTGATGAGTACTCGTATCGCCACCGATACCCGCACTATAAAAGCGGGAGACATCTTTTTGGCATTAACGGGTGATAATTTTGACGGTCATGACTATATCGTTACCGCTGTAGAAAAAGGCGCGGTTGCGGCTATCGTTTCACGTCCTATTTCTGCGGACATTCCGCAGTTAGTGGTGAGTGATACCCGTTTAGCGCTCGGTCAGTTGGCGGCATATCGTCGGCAGCAGCATAAAAATTTAACCGTCATTGCCATTACTGGCTCTAGCGGTAAAACCACCTGCAAAGAGATGCTGGGTAGTATCTTTGGCAGACTGGCGCCAACGCTGATTACCCGTGGCAACCTAAATAATGATTTAGGCGTGCCGATGATGCTGCTCGAGTTATCCGACTACCATCGTTATGCGATTTTGGAATTGGGCGCCAACCACATTGGCGAGATTGCTTATACTACCGAGATTGTGCAGCCTGATGTGGCGTGTATCTTAAACATTGGTACTGCGCATTTGGGTGAATTTGGTAGCCGTGAAGGCATTTGCCAAACCAAGGCTGAAATTTATCATACTTTAAGCGATGCCCAATTTGCCATCGTTCCTGATAAGGATGACTTTACCAATCAATTACGCCGTATTGCCGAAAAGCAAACCTCACACGTGATAGGTTTTGGTAATACTGATGTCAGTGCCAGTCATTTAGATGTCGAGCCTGAGCGCAGCGAATTTAAGCTACATATCGGCAACCAAGTTCATGATATCAATCTGCCATTAGCGGGCGAGCATAATGTAAATAATGCGTTGGCCGCCGCTGCTTGTGCGTATGCGCTAAATATTGGCATTAGCGATATTGTCGTCGGGCTTGAAAACGCGCGTCCTGCAAAAGGGCGCTTAAACAGTCAGCTACTTGGTATGCATCGCTTGATTGATGATACTTATAATGCCAATCCGCATTCGGTACGAGCGGCAGCCAAAGTACTTGCGGCGCAAACGGGTACGCAGGTCATGGTACTTGGCGATATTGCCGAGCTAGGAGAGGCGGCAATCAGCGAGCACCAAAGCTTAGGCCGTACCATTGCGACCACTGGCATCAATGTGCTGCTGTGCGTTGGTCAATATGCGCCCTATACGGTGGCGGGCGCGCAAGAGATTTCTGCTATCAATGCCCATGCTTTTGCTGATAAAGACAGTTTATTGGCCTATTTGCAGTCTTATTTACAAGCACAGCAGGCGCAGCCTTGTACGGTGCTGTTTAAAGGCTCACGTTCCATGCAGATGGAAACCCTTATCAATGCGCTAGTCGAGGAGTAGGCGGTGTTAGTTTGGTTGTTTGGCTGGCTTGGTCAGTATTATACGCCGTTTTCTGCGGTTTCTTCGTTGACGCTACGGGCGTTGTTGGCGGTTATTACTGCGCTGGCGTTCAGTATGGTGTTTGGCAGTCGCGTCATCAATCGCCTGCGTGCATTGAAATACGGTCAGGCGATTCGTAACGATGGTCCGCAGTCGCATTTGGTCAAAACCGGTACGCCAACCATGGGTGGGGTGCTAATTTTGAGCGCAATTGGCGTATCGACGTTACTGTGGGCGCGATTAAACAATCCGTATGTGTGGATCTTGCTCGTTGTGATGATTATCTTTGGCGCGGTTGGCTGGGCGGATGATTGGCTTAAAATCAAATATAAAGATCCCAAAGGTCTGATCGCGCGTAAAAAATACTTTTGGCTGTCGATGGGCGCGTTATTCGTCGGGGTTTCTTTATATTACATTGCTACCTTGCAGCCAGATATAGCGACCACGCGTGAGATGCAGGACTTGCTATTACCGATTTTTAAAGATTGGATGATTCCTTTTTCGGCCGTACCCTTTGGAATTGGCTTTATTATCTTTACCTATTTTGTGATTAATGGTGCCTCAAACGCCGTTAACTTAACTGATGGCTTAGATGGTTTGGCGATTTTGCCCGTGGTCTTGGTGGCGGCAGGTCTAGGCGCCATGGCTTATGTCTCAGGCGACGTACGCTTTGCTGATTATTTGCATGTGCCTTATATTGCTTATAACTCAGAAGTGATTATTGTTTGCGGCGCGATGATTGGCGCAGGGTTAGGTTTTTTATGGTTTAACGCTCATCCAGCGCAAGTATTTATGGGTGATGTTGGGGCGCTGGCATTGGGCGCGATGCTCGGTACAATTGCGGTTATGACCCGTCAAGAGATTGCCTTTGCCATTATGGGCGGTTTATTTGTCGCCGAAGCCTTGTCTGTGATGCTACAAGTTGGCTCGTATAAGCTGCGTAAAAAACGCGTCTTTCGTATGGCGCCACTGCATCATCACTTTGAAGAGATTGGCTGGAAAGAAACCCAAGTAGTAGCACGATTTTGGATTATTGCCATTATCCTTGTGATTCTTGGATTGATGACCTTAAAACTGCGTTAACTCGTCAAACAGCTTCAAATCAGAAAATTTTAAATCAAAAGCCATCTTAAAATTTAAGATGGCTTTTTTAGGTCTTATGCGAACTTCTTTTTGTTGCGGCATTTATCCCTTACTTAGCCGGAACTTTGTTAAAATGGCAGTCATATTGCGCTAACGTTGAGATACTTGTGAGCTTATTTATTTGTCCCCTTTGCCAATCACCTCTGCAGCCCGCCGACGATACGTGGCGCTGTGATGGTAGCTTAAACCCTAAGCAAACCGCTCATCCATTTGATGTGGCGCGTCAGGGTTATATCAACCTATTACCGGTGCAACAAAAAAAATCCAAAGCACCGGGCGACAGTCAGCAATCCATTGAGGCGCGTAAACGGTTTTTAAATGCCGGGCATTATCAGCCACTAAATGACTTAATTTGCCAAAAGATGACAGCGTTATTGATGGCAAAAAAAGCCAGTCTTAAGCAAAAAAATAAACCCATTAATTGGCTGGATATTGGCTGCGGAGAGGGCTATTACACGCAGGCAATGGCGCAAACAGGTATGGATATGCTTATCGCTGCCGATATCAGTAAACCTGCTGTTGTAGAGCTGGCGAGAACCAGTAAGGCTTTAGGTCGTCTTTGGTACCAAGAGGCTAAGGAGGCTAAGGAAGATGGGACTTATGCAGCAGCTATTTATCCGCTGGTGACTAGCGCGGCGCATTTGCCGCTACGCGCGCATAGTATCGATGGTATTAGCAGTATTTTTAGTCCCATTTTGCCAGAAGCATTTAATGAAGTGTTAAGCGATGAGGGCTATATGATCATTGCCAAGCCCGATGTTGGGCATTTAGCAACGATGCGTGAGGCGTTATTTGATGACGTCCGCGAGCATGATTCTGATAAGTTTTTGGACGAATTAGCGCCTTATTTTCAGTTGTTAGAGACTCATCATGTCAGTAGTAAGCTCAGTTTAGCGGCAGAGGCATTGGCAGATTTAATGACCATGACCCCTTATGCCTATCGGGCGCGCAGCGAAAAAAGGCAGACGCTACTAGCAGAGGTGGCAGCACAACCTTTTGCGACAGAAGCTAAGTTTGTTGTCTATGTTTTACAAAAAAAGCCCGCTCATTAATAGGCGGCAATAGGCTGCATCGGCTAAAGGTCGACTTATAAAATCGGTCCCATGGTGGCGACGATATTATTCCAAATCCGATACGGTAAAGGCCAGTTGTTAACCTCTTCAAGCGTTACTTCATCAGAATCAGCGATATACTGATATTGGCGCTCCATAATATCGGCGGTCAGTTTGTTATCACTAAAGACGATATTGTTTTCATAATTTAAATGAAAACTGCGCAAATCCAAATTGGTTGAGCCAATCAAGCTGATTTCACCATCGACAGTCAGGGTTTTGGCGTGTAGCAGCCCAGGCTTATACTCGTAGATTTTTACGCCGGCCTCAAGCAATTCCCAATAATAACTGTGACTGGTCGCGGAAACGATAAATGAGTCGTTTTTCTTTGGAAAAACCATCGTTACTGCAACCCCGCGATAGGCGGTCGCACATAGGATACTCACCAGCGAATAATCAGGCACGAAATAAGGGGTAGAAATTATTAGGGTATGCTGGGCTTGGCTAATTAAGGCACCCAAAAACTGCGGGGTGTTGCCGTGACGCTGGGTCGGTCCATCAGAGAAAACTTGCGCAGCAAAATCATTGGGCGGCAGATTTGGCTGCAAATCGGTGCTGTACGGAAAGCTGTCGAGCGGCGTATTAGGGTTTTCATTTAGCCAATCACTGGCAAATAGCATCTGATTTTGCGCAACGATGGGCCCTTCGATACGCAGCATAATATCAACCCAGGGAGCGTATTTTGGCTTTACGCGAAACTCAGGGTCGGCGCAGTTACGGCTACCAAAATAGCCAACCTTACCGTCAATCACGGTAATTTTGCGGTGATTGCGCAAGTCAATACGGCTAAAGAGCATAACCTTTATGATATTGGTTAACGGTAGCGCCACACTGAGCTGCACACCCGCGTCCTTCATCTCTTGCCATAACTTTGAGCCGACCATCTTGCGCGAGCCCATGCCATCGACCATCGCTCGGCAGGTGACGCCGCGCTTTGCTGCCCGAATTAGGGCTTCTGCGGTAGCCGTACCCATGCCATCGACCAGCCAAATATAATACAGCACATGGATATGGTTGGTTGCCGCATCAAAGTCGTCAATCATACATGTGCGCGTCTCATTGGCATCTGCCATTAGCTCAGCGCGATTGCCAACTGTCGTCTGAAAGCCGGTGGCTTTTGCTGAATAAGCAAAGGCTGCGCGGTACTCAGGCTTAACGGCATGTAATAACGCCATATCGCTACCAAGTACCTCTGGGCGATGACGATGCAATTTATCGATGATTTTCTGACGTTCGCGTGTGAAGTTGCGCCCTAAATGCACCTCACCAAACATCCAATAAACCAAGACGCCAAAATAAGGTAAGAGAAATAAAATCACCAACCAAGCCAAACGCGCCGGCGCCGTTAAGTCATGGCGCGCAAGGACGCGCAACGATATTAGCACCAGCAGTATAAAGTGAATGGTTAATAAAATATCGACGAGCATAGCGGAATCCGTTGTTATTATATTTATGAAGGTTATGGTTGCTCTTGGTTATATTTCAGGACTAAATTATTGGCCGAGTTGCCTTATTGATGGCTTTTATCATTAATATTCACCAAACAGCCAACCACTGACAAAGGCAAAATACTCACGAAACCACGCATTGTAGCGAATCGATAGCGGCGTCGGGCTGGCGAGCAAAATAGGTCGCTGATAGCCTTGATGCTTGGCAATGGCAGCCGCGCGAATGGTATGAAAATCACTGGTCACAATGGCAATAGGCGCCGTGATAGGCACTTCTTTTGCTGCCAAGATGACTTGGCTATAAATTAAGTTTTCGGCGGTACTGGTGCTTTTGCCCTCTTGTAAGATGTGCTCAAAGGCAATGCCATGTGTCTCATGTAAATAAGTCGCCATAATACTGGCTTCGCTATGCGTCTGCCCCATACCAATGCCGCCACTGGTCAGCGCCAATGCCTCGGGTTGTGCTTTAATCAGCGGGGCCGCCGTATCTAAACGCTGAGCAAGCGTTGGTGTTGGCTTACCGGCGATAGTACCTGAACCTAATACAATAATCGCCGCGACCTCAGGCACAGGTTGTGCGCTGCGCTTAATCTGCTGCTGCAATGAGAAAACAAATAAGCCAAAACTTATCAGCCAAATAAAAAACAGCAGCCATAGCGTGTACCAAAGACGATTGCGGAAAGGGTTTTGCCTAGTAAATTTGCGGATGGCATGCCAAAATATCCCATGGGCGACAAATGCGCTGCCCAATAAAAACGGTACCACGGTGCCAAAGTTGATTTTGCCAACCGTCATTAACACGGCACAATCAACCATGATAACGGTACCGATAACGACCAATCCAACTCGCGCTATAATGAGTAATTTTTTTGCCATAGTTTTAAATTTATTATGTTTAGGTAAAGCTGCTGTAGTTTAGGGTTTATTCAATCAAGTGCTTATTTGTCTATTTAATTATACGTTGTTTTAATTGCATGGCGGTTTGGTCATATCAAGACATACTAAATCTCGTCCCTTTCACCTTAAAAGAGGAAAACCTTATGACGCCAATAATTTTCCATAATCCCAAATGCGGCACTTCTCGTAATACCCTTGCCATTATGCAAGCCTCAGGTGAGACGCCAGATGTGGTGGAATACCTAAAAACACCGCCATCACGTGAGTACTTGGTTGAGCTGTTGGCATTGATGCAGAATACTCCGCGCGAGCTTTTACGCAGTAAAGAGAGTATTTATACCGAGCTTGGTTTAGACAATCCAACATTGACCGATGCGCAACTGATTGATGCCATGATAGCGCACCCTATTTTAATCAATCGTCCTATTGTTGTTACCGATAAAGGCGCGGCGCTGTGCCGACCGTCTGAAAAAGTGTTTGAATTACTGGAAAATCCGGTCAGTAGTTTCACAAAAGAGAATGGGGAAGTGGTGAAGCATGTTACAGAATAAAAAGACAGAAGTCTTAATAGTAGACGGTCTTAGTAATAAAAGTACTAGTAATATTGACGCTACTGATTTGCCCGCTGCTGATTCACTTAATAACGATTTACCCAATGTTGATTTTGATCAAATACAAGCCATTGATATTGAGTCTTTGGTCGGTAAAGATGACCCACGCCATGCGCCAAGAATATTGGTGTTATATGGCTCTCTGCGAGCGCGCTCATTTTCTAGATTAGCCGCTGAAGAAGCAAGCCGTCTATTGCGTTGGTACGGCTGCGAGGTGCGCATGTTTAATCCATCAGGTTTGCCACTGCCAGATGACGCAGATAGCGACCACCCAAAGGTGCAAGAGTTACGCGAGCTGGCACAGTGGTCAGAGGGCATGCTGTGGGTCAGTCCCGAGCGCCATGGCAGCATTACCAGTATTATGAAAGCGCAAATTGACTGGATTCCATTGGCGCTCGGCGGCGTACGTCCGACCCAAGGTAAAACTCTCGCTATCATGCAAGTCAGTGGCGGCAGCCAAAGTTTTAATACCGTCAATCAATTACGTATTCTTGGGCGCTGGATGCGGATGATTACCATCCCCAATCAATCTTCTATCCCTAAAGCATTTTTGGAATTTGACGATAATGACCGCATGAAAATGTCCCCACTTTATCTGCGTGTGGTTGACGTTTGCGAAGAATTGGTCAAATTTACCTGGCTTACCCGAGGTCGTTCGGTGTATCTGACTGATCGCTATTCAGAACGGGTTGAAAGCGCTGCGGAAGTCTCACAACGCGTCAATCAAAAATCGCTCTAACGTTGTTATTTTATTATTGCCTTTATTAATATTTCATTGCTTCAATTGGCTCATTAAGGTTACTTCATGCTCGCATTCGCTATTTTTATCGTAACTTTGGTCTTGGTCATCTGGCAGCCGAAAGGGCTTGGCATTGGTTGGAGTGCGATGGGCGGCGCTTTGGTTGCTTTAGTATTTGGTGTGGTGCACTGGTCTGACGTTGGTATTGTCTGGGATATTGTTTGGGACGCTACCTTTACCTTTGTCGCCCTGATTATTATCTCCCTTATTTTAGATGAAGCGGGATTTTTTGGCTGGGCGGCATTACACGTCGCTCGGCTTGGTAATGGGCGCGGGCGTTTGCTATTTCCGATGATTGTGCTGCTAGGAGCGTTTATCTCCGCCTTCTTTGCCAATGATGGGGCGGCCTTACTGCTGACGCCAATTGTGATTGCTATTCTACTGCGCCTTGATTTTCCCCCCAAATCTGCTTTAGCTTTTATTATTGCCACTGGTTTTATTGCTGATACCGCAAGCTTGCCATTAGTGACTTCTAATTTGGTTAATATCGTCAGTGCCAATTATTTTGATATAGGTTTTGGTCGCTATGCGGCGGTGATGGTACCGGTAAATATCGTCTCTGTTCTAGCGACGCTATCGGTATTGTGGCTTGCTTATGCGCGGCATATTCCTAAACACTACTCAACGGCAAATCTTAGCGCACCTCAATCGGCTATCAAAGATCCTCTGGTATTTCGGGCAGCTTTTCCACTATTGGCATTGTTATTAGTGGCGTATTTCGCGACTGAATCGCTCGGGCTAGTTATCTCTGTAGTAACAGGTGCAGCGGCGCTTCTCCTAATGGCCATAGCTGGACGCTGGTGGCAAGGCGGGCGTGATGCTAAGTTTTCTATCGTCAATATTCTTAAAAAAGCACCGTGGCAAATTGTATTGTTTTCAATCGGTATGTATTTGGTGGTTTATGGTTTGGGCAATGCAGGGCTTACCGCCTATGGCGCACGAATACTTAATTGGCTAGGTCAACAAGGCGCGCTCGTTGCGACGGTCGGCACAGGGTTCTTGTCCGCCATCGTAGCGTCTGTGATGAATAATATGCCGTCGACGCTGATAGGCGCGCTGGCGATTGATAGTGCCCAAGTGCCCGCTGCTACACGAGAGTTGATGATTTATGCCAATGTCATCGGCAATGACTTGGGACCAAAATTCACGCCTATTGGTAGTTTGGCGACGCTATTGTGGTTACACGTATTGGCTGAAAAGGATTATAAAATCAGCTGGGGGCAATATATGAAGGTCGGACTGCTGATAACGCCGCCGGTATTATTAGCCACGCTATTGGCGTTGGTATTTTGGCTGCCTAAATTGCCGAGTGTTTAGGGAGTTTGTGAAAGAGTAGAAAAAAATAGGAAAACTGCAGGCTTTGATTAAGTAGTATAAGATTGGCGGTGAAGGAGGGATTCGAACCCTCGATACGCTATGAACGTATACACACTTTCCAGGCGTGCGGTTTCAGCCACTCACCCACTTCACCGTTTTTTGCAAGACCAAGATTTTTGGCTGCCTAAGTATAGCGGATAGCATTTAAAATGTCACGGCCTGCGCAGCATCTTTCTTTATTACTAACGGCCTGCTAGGATAGCGCATACGTAATGGCAGGCATAGATGGTTGGAAGTGGCATGATAAGTTTTTTTAAAGATAAAGCACGGGTCAAAAATAACACCATAATGACCGTATTCACGGTCTTAATAGGAATATCGGCTGCACAAGCGGATGACCTTAGCCAGTGTAGCCAATCGTTTTATGGTGGCGTCTATCCTGAATTCACCAATCCTAAGATCAGTAACAACACCCAAGCGCTATGCATGGACGGTTTTGCCGTTATGTACTCAGGCGTATCACGTACTCCGCTGTGGTCAGCAGAATATCTCGACCGTAAGCGCTTGCAGCAAGCCAAACAGATTGATCGTGAAGACAGCTTTCATGAAGAAAGCCGCCTGCCAAAATCCATGCGCGCCAAACTGTCCGATTACTCAGGCTCAGGTTATGATCGCGGGCATTTAGCGCCCAATGGTAATATGGCCAATCGCAGTCAGCAATACGATAGCTTTAGCCTTGCCAACATCGCGCCGCAATCGCCGCGCAATAACCGCTATATTTGGCGTAATATCGAGTCAGCCACCCGCTATTTGACCCAGCAATACGGTGAAGTTTATACCATTACTGGAGTTGCATTTACTGATAAAAAGACCAAACAACTGGCGGATCGTGTACTGGTACCCAGTCATTTTTTTAAAGCGGTCTATATTCCAGCGAGCAACCGAGCAGGCGTGTATTATGCGCCCAATGATGAATCAGAGCGTATAGAAGTGATTAGTCTCGATCAATTAACTGCCAAGATTGGCATCGACGTGTTGCCCGTATTAGATGCTCAAACCAAAGCGCGCGCTTTTGATCTGCCGTTAAAAGCAGGTGACAGCTCAGATTTACCCGAAGACTCACCACAAGAGCCTACTTGGATGTTATTTGTGCTGGCTATTATCGATTGGCTCATGGCACAATTAAAAGCATAAGGCGTGTAAATATCACCATATTCTCACAGTATTGCAAAATCACGTAAACTGCTGTTAAGGTAGAGGAAGCATAAATGATTGAACCCTTTATGAATAATTATGAAAGTATGCAAATTGGCGATTTAGTCATCGAAAACCAAGAAGATAAAATCATCATTTATGGCGACATTAATCTAGTCTTTGACGAAGCTGGATTCAAGCAGGCACAGCAACTACACGAGCTAACGAGCAAAATTATGCTGGCATTTGAAAACCGCAGTCAATATAGTAGTTTTGATGATAAGTCAAAACAAAAAGATGACCAAGTGGATAAAACTATAGACAATCCGTTTCTATAACTGTTTGATATGCTTTTGATTTTAGAGAAATAATAAACTATAAAAAAATTACTAGGCAAAATCTTAAAATTGCTTATAATGGGTCAAGACATCGCTTATGTCGATCAAAACTTTTATGGAAAGCTACTCATTAATTGAGTATTAATGTCGGTGACTAACTTGAAATTAGAATAGAACCGCAGTGCTTGCATTAAAAGATTGTTGATAAAAGGATAAGCGTGGGACATCAGAAACACACCGTTTCTAGTAATCATTGAATGAAGGGAGTCAATTTATGAAATTATTTGCAAAAACCACTTTAGCAGTTGCGGGTATCAGCATGGCAAGTATGGCATTTGCCGCTGACCCATTACATAACACCACTTGGCAGACTTATGATGAAGGTCAACCAAAAGGTTTGGTTAAAATCACTGAATCAAATGGTGTATTGACGGGTAAGCTTATCGATACCAACTCAGCCAAAGGTAAAAAGCATATTGGTACGACTATCATTAAAGGTTTAAAAGCTGACGGCGGTGGCAAATATAGCGGCGGTACAATTACTGACCCTGAAAAAGGTAAAGATTATCGTATGACGGCTAACCTAAGTGGCAACAGCTTAAAACTAAAAGGTTATATCGGCCCGTTCTCACGCAGCCAAACGTGGAAAAAGAAATAAGCCAATATAATCTTACTCTATAAAGTTCAGCTATTAGACTGGGCATTATAAAAAGACAAACTGTTAAAGACTATAGTGTTAAAGAATAAACAATCCCGCAAGACCGAAAGGTTTTGCGGGATTTTTGATGGGATAGATTTCTAATAAAAGGGTTTTATCGATGATTAGTAAATCAACAATAAAACCCTCTTAAATACTTTTTACCTTATAAACTCTGGATAGGCTTCCATACCACATTCAGCGATGTCTGCTCCTTGATATTCTTCTTCTTCAGAGATACGCAGACCTATGACAAATTTAATGATGCTCCAGACTATCAGACTACTGATAAACACCCAAGTAAAGATGGTCGCAGCACCAGCAATTTGACCGAGCAAAGTAGCATTTGGGTTGGTCAGTGGCACTAGCATCAGACCGAACAAGCCGCACACCCCATGTACAGAGATAGCACCGACTGGATCATCGATTTTTATTTTATCTAATGCAAGGATTGATATGACCACAATAACGCCTGCTGTCATGCCAAATAACGTTGCTTGCAGCGCCGACGGGGTGGACGGTTCGGCAGTGATGGCGACCAGACCCGCTAATGCACCATTTAATAGCATGGTCAAATCTGCTTTACCAAAAATGATGCGCGCGATAATAAGCGCGCCAATCGCCCCGCCCGCAGCGGCAGCGTTGGTATTTAAAAACACCATCGCAACGGCGTTGGCACTGGTGATATCGCCAAGTTTGAGCACGGAGCCGCCGTTAAACCCAAGCCAACCCATCCATAAAATAAGCGTACCAAGCGCTGCTAAAGGTAAATTGGCGCCGGGAATCGCCCGTATCTCACCGTTAGGTCCATATTTACCTTTACGTGCTCCTAAAAGCAGAACGCCCGATAGCGCCGCCGCTGCTCCTGCCATATGCACGATACCTGAACCGGCAAAATCAGAAAATCCCAAATCGCCAAGGCTAAATAAGCCAAATACGGCTTTACCGCCCCACGTCCAGCTGCCTTCTAATGGATAGATAAATCCAGTCATAACGACGGCAAACAGCAAAAAAGACCATAGCTTCATACGCTCAGCCACTGTTCCTGAAACGATAGACATGCAGGTAGCGACGAATACAACTTGGAAAAAGAAATCGGAAGCCGCCGAGTATACCGCATCGCCATTAAAACCATTTTTAGCTGAAGTCGCTAAGGCATCGGCTACTAACGTATTATTTAAGGCATCAGTGCCAGCAATACCGCTTAAAAACAGATTACCATCGTACATAATGGCATAACCGCAGATCATATACAGAGTACAGGCGGTAGCAAAGAGGGCGATATTTTTGGTGAGGATTTCGACGGTGTTTTTTGAGCGTACCAGTCCAGCTTCTAACATGGTGAAGCCGGCGGCCATCCACATGACTAGCGCGCCACAGATTAAAAAATAAAATGTATCTAGCGCGTACTGGAGCTCAAAGATTTGGTTTTGCATATTAATTCCCCCTTGAATAGATGCAATACAGTGATCGAGATGACCTATAAATCAGTGTTTATAAGTGGTCTAGCGCTTAATTATTCTTAACTACTAAATAGCGTCAGGACCTGTCTCACCCGTACGAATACGAATGACTTGCTCAAGATTGGTCACGAATATCTTGCCGTCACCGATTTTGCCAGTACTGGCGATACGCGTAATGGCTTCGATAGCAGGTTCGACCATCTCATCCATCACCGCCACTTCGACTTTTACTTTAGGTAAAAAGTCCACCACGTACTCGGCGCCGCGATAGAGCTCGGTATGACCTTTTTGACGACCAAAACCCTTGACCTCGGTGACGGTGACACCCTTTACACCGATGTCAGAAAGCGCTTCGCGCACATCATCGAGCTTAAATGGTTTTAAGATCGCAGTGATTAGCTTCATAAAAAAATCCTTATATAGATGATGTCGCAGGTTAATAGAGACCGTTTGCTGGCTCGTATTATTGTCAGGCTCATGGTAAATAGTTCAAGAATTGTGCCAAACCTACTCAAGGGGGTTGGTAGGGTTGCGCGCATTTGCTTAAAAATAACCATGATAATGACAAAAACTCTTGCCTATATCGCAACAATAACTATGCTTTTAGGGATATAAGTTGGAGTTATCAACCTTTAACGTTGGGAGAATAAACACTTTATTATAACCAACTTTTTAAGCCCTTGGGGAGGCTATCACTTTATTTCATGTGACGATTTGATAAGAGGTTTGATAAGAAAAATGGGAAGAGATAGGAGAAAAGTAAGCGCGTAAGCATTGTAAAAACGTCGATTATTAAAAACGCCATTATGAATAATAGCGTTTAAAATCAAAAGTTTATACATAAAAAGAAGGTTTTAAGCTTTGGGGAAGAGTAAATACGGGGTTTTGGTACTGCCAAGTAGTTTTTTGGTGTCACTACCTTTTAGCAGCTCAAGCAGACGCGGTTGCCCAAAGGCGCCGGTCATCAGCAGCCCAATATCATTTTTGCTTTGATAGTAATTTAAGGCAGCGGTCACATCACGGCAGTCGAGCAAGGCTTTTTTACACTTGATACCCGCTTGTTTAAGGCGCGCATAGGCTTCCCGCAGTGCATCGCAGTTTTCTGAGTTTTCTTTAGCAACCATGACAATATGTACGGTCAACGCACGAATAAGCGGCGTTTTACACAGCCAATTGAGCAGCTTATGCGAAGTTGGACTGTTATCAAAAGCAAATAACGCCGTCGTTGGGGGCAAAAATGGTGCATGCGTCACCAAAATGGGGCAGTGGCTCAAACGTATCAGCTGACTCAAGGTTGATTTGCAAGTCACATGATGACCGATGACCATTAATTGTGCTTTGTCATCGACGTAATCAATACTGTCACTCAGACTTTCATGCCGATGTAAGGTATAAGTTTTAAGCTTGTGACTTTGTTGCTCACAATAAGTGCTGGCCTGATGCAGCAGCAGTTTACCTTGGGCTTTTAGCTCGCTATTGCTCAAATGCTCTTGTGCGGTGAATTGGTCTAGCAAGACATTTTCATCGTCAATATTGAGACAACCAGAATAATCAACGGCAGCTTTTTGTTGCAAACTTGGTACAGAATGCAGCAGACCAATGGGTGCTTGCAGACGAATAGAGGCCCACATACTAGCATCCAATACCGCTTGCACATGATTGGGACAGTCCAAGCAAGCAATCACACTATCTGGCTTCAAATTACTCATAAGGGCACCACATATCTCAATAATAAAATCAGGCTCACGGTTTAAAGGAGTGCCTTTAAGCCGCGAGCCTGATTTTATATACCAATATAATTGCTGAACAATAAAGACACTATTGCGCTCAGCTTGATAACAGCAATACCGTTTTGTTTAATCTAACAGTCCAATATCTCGGCGATCGTGAATCGAAAAGCGATCGATAAGGGTACGGCTGGCGCTGTTGAGTCCAACCACTTTGACATCAATACCTTCGCGCTGCAAACGCATGACCAGTTTGTCCAAGGTATCGACGGCACTCACGTCCCAAAAGTGGGCGTGGCTAACATCGATTTGTACGCTGTCCAACGCTTCTTTGGTATCAAAGCTTTGCAGAAACTGCGTCGTTGACGCAAAGAAAACCTGTCCTTGCACATAGTAATAACGAGTGTTGCTACTGTCGTCATACTCACTAAAGACCGTTAAGAATTGCCCGATCTTATTGGCAAACGCCAACGCTGAGAGCAGCACGCCAACGCCGACGCCGTACGCGAGGTTATGGGTAAACACAGTGGTTATCACGGTCGCCAGCATCACGATATTAAAGGACAGCGGGTGGGTTTTAAATTCTCGAATAGATTGCCAATTAAAGGTGCCGATAGAAACCATAATCATCACCGCTACCAAGGCTGCCATCGGAATTTGGCTGACCCACTCACTTAAAAATACCACCAAGATGAGTAGCACCACGCCAGCAATAAGCGTTGATAAACGCGTACGGCCGCCAGATTTGACGTTAATCATTGATTGACCAATCATCGCGCAGCCTGCCATACCGCCAAAGAAGCCTGATACGACGTTGGCCATGCCTTGACCACGGCACTCACGGTTTTTATCACTTGGCGTATCAGTCAATTCATCGACGATGGTCGCGGTCATCATAGATTCTAATAAACCTACGATGGCAAGCGCGATAGAATAAGGCGCGATAATGATTAGGGTCTCAAAGTTAAGCGGAATGTCAGGTAATAAAAACACCGGTAAAGAATCGGGCAAATCGCCCATGCTACCGACGTTACGAATATCAAGATTCATATATATGGCAACCGCAGTCAAACCAACGATACAAATCAGCGGTGACGGAATCACGCGTCCGATTTTAGGAAGCAGCGGAAATAAGTAAATAATCGCAAGGCCTGCCGCCGTCATGATATAAACCGTCATGCCGACGCGCTCAGTCATCGGGTTCAGCTCAGGCAACTGGGCGGCAAAGATTAAAATCGCCAGCGCATTAACAAAACCAATCACCACCGAGCGCGACACAAAGCGCATCAAGTTACCAAGTTTTAAAATACCCATGATGATTTGAATGACGCCGCACAGTAGCGTAGCGGCAAGCAAGTACTGCAGCCCGTGCTCGGCGACCAAATCAACCATCACCAGTGCCATTGCGCCAGTCGCCGCCGAAATCATACCCGGACGTCCACCGACAAAACTAATGACCACGGCGATGCAAAATGAAGCATATAAACCGACTTTTGGGTCGACACCAGCGATAATAGAAAAGGCAATCGCTTCTGGAATCAAGGCTAGTGCGACCACTAAACCTGATAACGTATCACCGCGAATATTGGAAAACCACTCTTCACGCAAACTGCCAAAAAAAGATGTCATAAGTAAACTGTATAGGGTTAGAGGCAAAAAAAACAACCATTTATGATCGAGCAATAAAGCGTCACCCTAAAATGATTGTATCGAGACTAACGGTTATCGACCTTTATAGCGGTATCGCACAAACCGTTACCCTTAATCAGTAGGATAACAGCTCTTAAAAATATGAATAAGTGTTTGCCGTGAAATACGGTGGAAGAAGATATGTCTCTTGTCAGACAAAACGCCAAAATATGGGGCAGCGGTTGCCTGTCATATCCACTTCAGCATAAAAAACATAACTGCAGGACGATGACAATGGCGCGATAAAGGTGACAACATGCTAAACTAAAATGCTAAATTAAAGATTTGGTTAAAGAGCGCTTACTATCGTAGCGGTTCTTATTAAGGCGGCTATTATAGCATTAGCGGCGCAATATAAAAACAGGTGCATAATAACACAAAGCCTCAAAAAACCAGTACCGAAATTGTGGCAATGGCTTTATGATGCTCATCATCCACAGCGGCTTACTTATACTGGTTCAAGCTGGTTCAGACTTGCTAGAACTGGCTGAGATTAGTTGTAGCCCTGACGTTTAGCGTAAAGCCCACTACAAAAAGCCATTATCAATACTATTGATAAAGCCAAGATGCTTGATACAATTTTGTTCGTCCAATAGATAAAAGGAATAGATATGACCACTAACACCGCAACAGAATCCTTACTTCATAAGGGCAGTGGTTTACAAGTCGTGGTCGGTTTGGGGCAGTCGGGGCTGTCGGTTGCGCAGTATTTGACCAAGCAAGGTTACCAAGTCGCTGTCACCGACAATCAAGTCAATCCCACTTTAGCAGACCAATTGCCTGCTGCTGTTGAGATTCGCCAGTTTGGCGCGATAGATGCCGATTTATTGCAACAAGCGGCTCGCATTATCATCAGCCCAGGTATCTCCTTAAAAACCCCAGCGGTTGCTGCGGCGCGAGAGGCTAATATTCCCGTTGTCAGTGACATTCAATTATTTTGTGAAGCGTGCCGCGTACCGATTGTTGCGATTACAGGCTCTAATGCTAAAAGTACCGTCACCACCTTGGTTGGACAAATGGCCGTCGATGCTGGGGTCAATGTTGGCGTAGGCGGCAATATTGGCGTGCCAGCACTGACGTTACTGTCCAATACCGAGATGGAGTTGGCAGTTCTCGAGCTATCAAGTTTCCAGTTAGAAACGGTGACCAATTTAGGCGCACAAGTGGCAACGGTACTGAACATGTCGCCTGACCACCTAGACCGCCATGGCGATATGCTCGGCTACCATCAAGCCAAGCATCGTATTTTTCAAGGCGCCAAGTCTGTAGTGATAAATCGCGAAGATGCCTTGACGCGGCCGCTAGTGGCGGATAATTTGCCACGCTTAAGCACGGGCATTCACGCCCCTGACAAAGGTCAATATGGGCTGATTACCGACTCAGAAGGGCAGACGTATTTGGCCCGCGGGACAGAGCGTTTGCTGTCGGCAGACAAACTGCGTATCAAAGGTCGGCATAATTTACTCAATGCGCAAGCAGCTTTAGCACTTGGCGAGCTTGCAGGTTTACCGCTTGATAGTATGCTCGCCACCTTGCAGAATTTTACAGGACTTGAGCATCGCTGCGAATATGTGGCTACGGTCGATGGCATTGATTATTTTAATGATTCTAAGGGTACTAATATTGGCTCAACCATGGCGGCAGTCGAGGGCTTAGGAGCGGTATATGCGCCTAAAGACGGTAAACTGCTATTAATTTTAGGTGGCCAAGGTAAAGGTCAGCAATTTGGCGAATTAACGCCATTTATCAATCAATACGTCAGCCAAGTGCTGTTTATTGGCGAAGATAGCCAGCAGGTTGAGCAACATTTACGCGCCGCTGGTATCAACGACGATGATGTCTATATGCATCAATGTCAAACGCTAGAAGGCGCTTTTGCGACGATACAGCAAGTCACAAAAAGCAGTTTATCGCAGGTACAAGCGGTGCTTTTATCACCAGCTTGTGCTAGTTTCGATCAGTTTAGTGGTTTTGCCGAACGCGGCAAGTACTTTAGTCAGCTGGTCAACCAGTTAGACAAGGCTTCATAAAGCATCTTGACGTTTTATCATACGTTTTGGCTTGAAGTAGTATCAGCGTTAGGTTTTAAGTAGTTTTACTGATGTTATAAAAATGGAAAGCGTTTTTCGATAAATGATTGTTTTGCTTATAAATTGCTGCTACTGTCAACTAGGTAATAAAGCGGGCGATAAACGATTTGTAAACCATCGTTGCTATTCATGTTGCTAACCACTGTACCATTAATACTGACAAACTAAACGATTAACAATCGGGGTTTGTCGCCGCTTTGCTGTCTGCTATTATCTATTGGATAAAATCAACTTCATTTTTTGGTGGTGTTCTAAAAAGTATGCTGGCGATAGAAGTCAATAAGAAATCTATGCTAAGTTCTCTGATTCTATAGGGCTTTCAAGGCTTCAAAAATTGTTCAAGTTTTAATCAGCATACTTTTTGACACACCACCCATTTTTTTAAACGGTGGCGTTTTATAACGCCGTGTTTTCTCGTTTGCTAGTGTATACAAAATTATGGCGCTCTCTTCTTTTTTTCGATCAAACTCTCAATCGCCGCGAGCTACTGGCTCAGATGGCGTTCTCTCCATGCCCTCAGCGCGCGCCATTTTATTAGCAAGCGTTGGCTGTATGTTGGTGCTCAGCTTATTGATGGTAGCTTCTGCTTCTATCCCGTTTGCCCTTAGTCGCGGCATGAGCGAGCTGCATTTCTTTTATAATCAGCTTTTATACATGGCGATTGGGCTGGTTATCGCTGGTATTTCTTATAAAGCAGTAACGCTAAAAAGGCTTTATAAAACCGAAACCCAGTTTATGCTCTTAGCCATCACAGGGTTATTGTTGTTTGCCACTTTATTTAGTACGCCTATCAATGGCTCAAAGCGTTGGCTCACGCTCGGCGGTTTTAATTTTCAGGTCGCAGAGCTTGCCAAATTGGTGATGATTATCTTTGTCTCAGACTTTGTTGTACGGCGCTCATTTGAGGTACGTAACGGCTGGGATGGGTTTTTACGCATAGCCATCGTGGTTGGATTAATCACCGTTCTGTTGCTCGCGCAGCCAGATTTTGGCTCGTTTGTGGTTATTATTGGGACGGTCTTTGCCATCTTTTATATTGCTGGTGCGCCTTATAAACAATTTATCGCGCTCGGCGCTGTGGCCGTTGGCGGTGCTGTATTAATGGTGGCGACCGTACAATACCGACTGGTACGGGTAATGTCGTTTTTGGACCCTTTTGATGATGTACAAGATACCGATTATCAGCTAGCCCGTAGCTTAATTGCCTTTGGTCGCGGTCAGTTTACTGGCGTCGGCTATGGCGAAAGCGTGCAAAAACTGTCGCATTTACCAGAGGCGCATACCGATTTTCTACTAGCCATTACTGGTGAGGAGTTGGGCTTCGTTGGGGTGACCATGATTCTCATCTTTGAGGCGCTGATTATCGGAAGTGCGATGCGCATCAGTTATAATGCCCTAAAACGCCGGCAAATGCGTATGAGCTATACCGCCTTTGGTATCGCGGTGGTGTTTATTGCGCAGACAATTATTAATGCGGCGATGAATATGGGCGCGATTCCCACCAAAGGGTTGACCATGCCGTTTTTCAGTTATGGCGGCTCATCGATGCTGATTAGCTTAGTAATGGTCGCAGTATTGCTAAGGATTTATAAAGAAAGCCCTGAGATTGAAAAGAGCCAGTGCCGTTATTACTAAGTCGTGTAATGATTAGAGTGTTTACGGCAATCCAGTTATTGATGATAAAGAAGCGTCGCTTATAGCGGCGTTTTTTGTTAAATGTCGCTTGTATTAAAAGTCTGCATATTTTGTAATGGCGAGTTGTCCCATTGCGCAATTGCTTGGGTAAGCATGTTTGTCGGCGTGTCTCTATCAACGGCAGGTTGCTGTAATAGCTGCAAAGCATGGGCAATTAGACGACTTGGGTCACGGGTATCAATTGGCTGGGCAAGGTTTTGTTTAGAGAGCTTTTGACCATCAGGACTGCATATTAATGGTAAATGGTACCAATGATCGATAGCTGTCAAATGCGCCGCATGCATGATGCTAATTTGCGCGGTGGTCATCGGTAAAATGTCCAAGCCACGCATAATATGCGTCACACCTTGCAAGCCATCATCGAGGCTAGCAGCCAAAATATAGTTGATCATGCCGTCTTGGCGACGCACCACCATATCTCCCAAGCTTTGCTGCGGATTGCTCCATTGCACACCTTGAATACCATCTTTAAAGCCAATACGGTAATCTGGTAGCTGTATACGCAGTTTGTTTTTTTCTTTATCAAGATTGGCATTTAGACAACAGCGCGGATAGCGTTGCCTGTTCAGCAGTTTTTCCTGTACCTGCTCTGCGTCCATGCTTTCTCCCATCGCTTTTTGCTGCCAATAACGCTCAAGGCTTTTACGCGAGCATTGACAGCCGTAAGTCAGCGGATATAGGCTTGAAGATAAATAATCATTATAAATATCAAGGCGCTCAGATTGGTAGATGACATCGCCATCCCAGTGCAGCCCAAGCACTTCTAAATCAATCAAAATCTGCTCAGTAAACTGTCGATCACAGCGCTCGGTATCGGTGTCTTCGATACGCAGTAGCCACTTACCACCAAGAGATTTGATCTGACAAAAGCTGGCAAGCGCGGTGGTTAAGGAACCAAGATGCAGCTCACCGGTTGGTGACGGCGCAAAACGGCCAATAGGTTGGGGCAGAGTAGGAGTAATAGGCGTGTTTGCCATAGAGGTAGCAGATGTTTTCAAAATAGACACTTAGCGAAAGTGGAAATAGATAGAATAAATAAATCGATGCCAAAAAGATATTTGCTAAATATGCGTATTTTGTTGGTGCCGTGTCAACCACTAAAAGCTATTTAATAAAAAATAACGCGGTAAAACGCAACGAGCGACCAATGAATGGTCGCTCGTATTTGTATTTAAATGATTAATGACTATTAAAATAACTGGATTTAAGCGCCTTGGTTTTGACGCTCTTTAATCTCAGACAAAGTTTTACAGTCAATGCACTGGGTCGCGGTTGGACGGGCTTCAAGACGACGCAGGCCAATCTCGACGCCACAAGTTTCACAAAATCCATAATCCTCGTTTTCAATTTCAGCGATAGATTTATCAATTTTGCGAATCAGCTTACGTTCACGATCACGCGTTCGCAAGGTTAGGGCAAACTCTTCTTCTTGAGTGGCGCGGTCATTGATATCAGGCATGGCACTGGACTCATCTTGGATATAAGTCTTGGTACGATCTGCTTCGCCAATCAATTGATGCTTCCAATCTAATAAAATGGCTTTAAAGTGCGCCAATTGCTCATCCGACATGTATTCTTCGTTTTCGGCAGGCGCATAGGGGGTGAACTTTACATCACTTGGATTTGGGTTTGGGGTCAGGGTGCTCATATGGGTATCCTACTTTTTCAAATTAATTCAATAAAACGACCTATCAACAGACAAGACGTTATCAATTTACCAAACGCTATAAATGGCTTCTTTTATAAGCGTTTTACCACTTAGTGACACAAGTAACACAGCTGATCTAAACATACGGTTATTTCGATATCCTGCTAGCAATTTATCGATTATCAATGGTCAGGTATATTGTTATCAATGTTTTTATTTAAATGCTAGCCATTAAATAAAGCTACAAATCACTGACTGTGGAAACTTAGCTTGTGGTCAATTTAGCCGTCCTAGCTATTATAATTTTGTCTAAATGTAGACCGTTCTCATTTTTTACCTTATTTATGATATAACTTATTTATCATTTTTAGCTTTACGGTTAGGTTGCTAGTATTAGCAATCACGCTGTGGCTGTCTATAACCAGTAATTTTAGCTAGCCCTATAACATACACACTCTGGCGGTATTATACTAGCTAAATACTAGCCAAATTTCTGCCAATAAAACTGGTTGTCAAGTATCTAGTCTTTCGACCCAGCTTGCAACCTCTCCATTGTTGGCTAATTGCAACCAGCGATAGCCGGGCAGGGCGCTTTTATCATAAGCGAAATCATCTTCAAAAGGCTTAAACTGATAGCAAGTAGAGGGTGTGCTATAAACCGTTACCCCATGCCGATAGCGGACTTGCTCTTGGTGGGTATGGCCGCTGATAATGACTTTGAGATGCTCAAATGTTGCCAGCCGTTGCCAAAAAATATCGGCGTTTTCGACCATATGCTGATCAATCCAATCTGAATCGACCGCTATCACATGATGGTGCAGCGCAATAAGCGCAGGCTTAGCGCATGTCTCTAGCTGCTTACAGAGCCAATCAATGTCGCTTAGCGCCACTTCTCCTTCTACCTTGCCTGTCATCGAAGAATCTATTAACAACAACTGCCAATGGTCGGTTTCGATAACATGACGGTTCAATAAGCGTCTGTCTGCGGGTCTGGCAATCAGTTCACGCTGAAAAAATGGCAGCTCGCTGTTGTTTTCATCGGTAACGTCATGGTTGCCGGCGATACAGGCAAAAGGAATCCCCGTTGCTTGTAGTACGTCAAAAATATGATCGTAAATCTCTGCTTGTACTTTATTGACCAAATCGCCTGTCACGAGAATCAAATCGCAGCGCCGCTCCGCACTTAACGCTTGCTTGATAATCGCCTCAAAATTGTATTGGCAAACCGCTACTTCGCTACTGGTTTCGTCAGCCGCCGCAGGCACGTGGGAGGATAAGTGCAAATCGGTAATTTGCAAAACATTGACCTGTCCGTCGGGCGTGTTGACTGCGCTGGCGGGGTAGCTAAGCATGGGGGTTAGTCCCTTATCAAGCAAAACGATAATAAATTAGAATATGATGAAACGAAAACATTCGTTAAAAAAACATCTTAGATTAGTATACCGAGTATTTATTAAACCAAATATTTTCCAACTATCGCATTGATAGTATTCAGGAAAGTTTATAACATAATGGGCATTAAAGCTCTAGCAATATTGATGAAATAAAGTTCGATAAAGGCCAAGCAAATATCAAAATCACGACCTAAATGTCATGGCTGAGGTACGTGGTAATTTGGTGCTACATGTAAATAACGCTAACGGCGTGGGGACCAGAATTTTGCTAATATGGATTCCGACCCTGATTTTTTGCTTATTAGCTTTGAGATAATGAGCGCCACAAAAAATAAAATAGCCAGTACCAAAACGATAGCAAGCCCCGTTTGGATATCTAGCCAAATGCTGCCCCAAACGCCAAGCGTGACGCCAAGCTGGGCGATGATTAAAGAGATAACAACCATTTGTTTTGGTGAGGCCGACCATAAACGTGCTGTTAATGCTGGCAACACCAATAGCCCGCTGATTAATAAACTCCCAACCGCTTGCAAGGCAATAGCACAAAACCCTGCCAATACGCCCATAAAAAACAAGCGCTGGCGTGTTGGATTGATCCCTTGAATGCGTGCCAAAGCTTCGTGGGTGGCAAGCTTGATTTGTGCTGGCCATATATAAATCAGTAATCCTAAGCCCACCAAAACACTTACTGCAATCAACGGCAAATCTGCCCAGTCAAGCTCGAGCAAATTGCCAAATAAAAAACCTAAAACATTGGCTTGCTGATCGGTCAGCTGCGTCAAGGTTAATAAACCTAAACACAGCAGCGATACTGCAACCACGGCCAGCACTGCATCGACCGGCAGACGCTCATCATCGATGAATACTAAGCCCAGTACGACCAAAATACTGACGATGCCAATGCCAATGCCCATCGGTAATTGCCACAAAACTGCCAACGCCACACCAAGTAACGTGCCATGTGCCAAGGCATCGGCAAAAAATGCCATGCGCCGCCATAAGACTAGGCAGCCTAAAGGCGCAGAAAGAAGCGCTAAAATGCTACCAGCAATCCAAGCAGGGGCGATGATGGCTAACCAAGCGGTCATAATAGATATCCGTAACGTTTTTATAAAAGGAACAAGGCAATTTGTCTAAAAAGCTTGGTTTTTAATTATATCTCGCTTGGGGCATGGTGCTCACAAGCGTGCGGCTGATGCACATAAGGCTGCTCATAATGATGGCCAAAAAGCTTCTGAAACTCCGAACTAATCGCAAGCTCGCTTGGTTGCCCTTCGCAGCAAATATGCTTATTTAAACAAATGACTCGACGGCTACCTTTCATGACCCAATGCAAATCATGAGAGACAACGAGCATGGCGCAGCGCAAAAATGCTGGCAGCTCATCGATAAACTGATAGAGCCAAACTTCTGTATCAGGGTCTAGTCCTTGCATCGGCTCATCTAAGATTAATAAATTGGGCTTGTCTAATAAGGCACGCGCCAATAATACCCGCTGGGTTTCACCGCCTGATAAATGCAGCATTTGCCGAGACAATAAATGCGTCAACGACAAATTATCAAAGATAAATTGCCGCTGCTCAGCCGTTAAGCGCTTTTTATCGGCTTGTGCCAATAAATCGCAAACGCGTAACGGTAAAATAGGTGGCACGGCAAAGCGCTGCGGCACATAGCCGAGCTGTAATTTTTGATGTGACGTTATCTGGCCACTCGTCGGTTTGATTAAGCCTAAAATTAGTTTAACTAAAGTAGACTTGCCCGCGCCATTAGGTCCGATCAGACTGACTGTTTCATTAACAGCGATATCGATATCGATATGCGAGAGGATACGTTGCTGCCCGATATGGTAACTGACATCACTTAAGCTCAGCAGTTTAGCCGCGTTAGACATGGATTTATCACTTGTATTCATAGCAGATGGCTTGGTTGGTAAAATTGCTAGGCTCATAAGGCAGTACTGATGTATTAATGACAATTAAGAAATGGCAGAATAATGATTCAGCATGAAAGCGTAAACCTAAAATTCAGGTTAAAAATATAAGCGAACCGTTATTTTACTGACACGCTTGGCAACGACCGCTCAATTCAATGACGCTACGCTCGACCGTAAAGCCAACGTCTTGCTCTGCAAAACTCATCATTTCTTGTACTGGCAAACTGCTGCATTCTTGTACCCGCTGACACTGGGCACAGATTAAAAACGCCGCTGTATGTTGGGCGCGTGGGTGACAACAAGGCACATAAGCATTAATCGAGGTTAGCTGGTGAATCAAGCCCTCGCTCAATAAAAACTCCAAGCTGCGATAAACCGTCGGCGGCGCGACATTTTTTGGCGTTTGAGTATTTGCTTGATTGTTCGAGCTGTCGCTTTCTGCTTCAGGCTCGGCAAGGCGCATCTGCTGCAATTGAGTGATTAGATCATAAGCGCCCACTGGTTTATTGGCTTCTAGCACCAACTGGTAGATTTGTTGACGCAGAGGCGTAAAGCGTGCGCCGCTTGAGCGGCATTGCTCTTTGGCTGCTAGTAAACGCTCATTGACATCAGAGGTGGTAAAATCTTGCACATTATGGACATGAGCGCAAACAGATGAATGAGTAGACATGCAGCAAGCTCCTAAAGATGATCTAGCGGTGTGACGGACAGCGTTTTTAGATAATGGATATTTTATAATGGTTTTTTATATTGTTATAGTATAACATACTAAAATGTAAAACAGAGAGGTCCTTTGCATTTATTCACAGGTCTGCTGTTTTATAACTAGAATAACGTTGCAAAATATTTATAACTATCTTTGTCATTTATCCTTGAACCTTAAAAGCCGCTATTATGATTCCATTATTTAAAAACTTTATGCATTTACCTCTGCGCTTACCGCGATTGCTCATAACTGGCGTGCTTATATTTGCCTCGTTCATGATGAGCGCGCAAGCAGCAACGGTGAGCGTCAGTAACTATCCGCTGTTTTTATTAAGCCAAGCGGTGACGGAAGGCGCGCCATCAGCCAAGCAATTATTGCAAGCAGGGGAGGTCGGACATCACGGCAGTATCAGTCCCGGCGATATCAAGGTCATTCAAAATAGTAAGTTTGTGGTTTGGTTTGGCGAGCCGCTAGAAAACAACTTAGCCACCACGCTCAATAGCGCGCCTAATGCGATTACGTTATTTAAGTTCGACGCCTTTAATCGTCATCCGCTGCGCGATGTTAAAGGCAAAGCCATTGCTGGTACGCTCGATCCGCATATTTGGCTCGATCCTGAAAACGCTAAAGCCATTACGCGAGCGCTTGCTGTCATTCACAGTCATGCCAATCCGCAATATAAAAAGCTCTATCATGCCAATGCGCAAAAATTTGCCCAGCGCATGAATAAAGCCGTGGTGTCAGCTCATGCAAACCACGCGCAAAAACCTTTGCCGTATTGGGCCTATCATGATGCTTATCAATATATGGAAGACAGCGCCAAGTTCCAATTAATTGGCAGCTTAAGTACTGACCATCATTTAGCGCCAAAAGCCAGTCAGTTGCGCTGGTTAAATGAGCAGCGCCCAGCAAAACAAATGTGCTTGGTTAGTCCAAGTCAGCCTGCTAAAGGTTTGCTTACAAAGTTACAGCCAGTTAAGAGTACCGTGCAAGCGGAAGACATGAGCAACAGTAAAGATTTTGTTAGCGGCTGGCAGACAATGGCACAGCAAATCCGTCAGTGTATTTCCTAAATATCGGTAACCCTAATAGCAAGCTGAGCTTTTAGGCTATTTGAAATGATGCAAGTTAAATTAACGGTAGAATAGATGGATTTAGAGGTGATTAGTGCTACTTTATTGACTCTGTAGAGAGATTTTCAGCGCTAAATAACTAAATGCTTGATAAAAGTCATATTTCACTTGCTTAAAATCTGCTTGCTCCCTATAATAAGTGGCGTTTTATTTTGGTTAAAAGATAACGTCTGTAGAGTGAGCCATTCACGGATAATATTGTCGCAACGGTGCGGCGTTGTCCCCACGTTATAGAGCTATAGAAATATCAATGACCAAACCTGCCAAACGCACCCAAAGAGATAAGATTGCTATTTATCTAAAACGCCAAGCATGGATTTTATTTATCCTGATTGTGCTCGGTTGGATAGTAGATGTTACTTGGTTGGGTAATAACGGCAATACGCTTGTTATCGCAAAGAGTAACGCTATTGGTGCGCTACTCAGTTTTGCCACCCAAGCGGTCTTTGCTGGATTTATCTTTTGGTATACCGGATATCGCGCGCGCAGACATATTGTCAGCCAGCTATATCGGGGTCAAATGGTCAAATGGTTATTGACCGTATGTGGTTTTGCACTAATTTTTATTACCATACAACCTCTATCAGCGCCTGCGCTATTCGTCGGTTTTATGGTAATGCAGATTAGTCACAGTTGGATGTTGTGGCAGATACGCTAGCCTTATAAGCTATTATAATTTTAATAGCTCAATAATACAGCACATACATTTGTCATCCTGCGGTCCAGCTTCTCTAAGATTACTGTTAAAAAGTCATCAATCACTGATTAAGTGACTGAAAACTGTTTTTACAATAAAAGTATGAATAAAGACGCTTAACTAGAGCTAAGCGTAAAAATCGCGATAAGTAAGCCTCCTTTTAAATAGGGTGTTCAAATACAATTAAATTATCGGCTTTGATGGATAGAGGCAAAGCCATAGTAGCGAACGTTAACAGCGGTTAACGTATTCATACCGTAAATAAAAAAGTCATAATTGACTTTACACGATTACAACGCTGCATTAATATAGACAGCTAACTGTCTTGCTGCTGAGCACCGTATTGGGTGTGATGAAATTAAAGCGAGACAAGTAAACAATACTTAAAAATTTGCGTAGATATGCAAGGGCCATTAATGAATAATCGTGCGCCCTTTTTTGATAGCTAAAATTTATCCATGACTATCAAATTGAGCCGCCGCAATAAAAAAATTGGTTATTCCGCTTAATTATTTAAGAATAACAGAGTAGTTATAGAGCTATGGGTTGGATGTTATTGGTTACATGAGGGCTGTAAGTGTTTTTCTGGATTTGCTTAACCGCAGATTGGTGACAACGCAAACGCCTCATCAGATGACAACCATATTTTTTGGTAGTTGATTAAATCGTTGATTAATAAGAAGCTTACATTATGGCATCCGAGCAAACATCATCAGAATATATCTCTCACCACTTAACGAATTGGACGTACGGCTATCTGCCGGGCGAAGGTTGGAAAGTTGCCCATACTGCTGAAGAAGCAGGATTAATGGGTTTTAAAGCTATCCATCTTGACTCCATGTTATGGTCAATCGGTCTGGGTATTTTATTTTGTGCCATCTTTTGGATGGTTGCCAAAAAAGTTACTTCAGGCGTTCCCGGCAAAACTCAAGCAGCGGTTGAGATGATCGTTGAGTTTGTTGATAACAACGTTCGCGATTCTTATAGTGGTACGTCAAAATTGATTGCGCCGCTAGCGTTGACCATTTTTGTATGGATTTTCTTGATGAACTTGATGGATTTATTGCCTATCGACTTCATTCCAAGTCTAGCAGGTCAAGTTGGCGCTGCGATGGGTCATGATCCACATCACGTGTTCTTCAAGATTGTACCAACGACTGACCCTAATATCACCCTAGGCATGTCATTTTCTGTCTTTGCGTTGATTATTTACTACAGTATTAAAGAAAAAGGGTTGGGTGGTTTTATCGGTGAGTTAACACTGCATCCGTTTAGCGCCAAAAACCCAATCATGCAAATCATTTTAATCCCCATCAACTTTATCTTAGAGTTTGTTACTTTGATTGCCAAACCCATTTCACTAGGTTTGCGTCTGTTCGGTAACATGTATGCTGGGGAGCTAATCTTCGTATTGATTGCCCTGATGCCGTTTTGGATTCAATGGGCGTTATCGGTGCCGTGGGCGATTTTCCACATCTTAATTATTACCCTTCAAGCGTTCGTATTTATGATGTTGACGATAGTTTATATGTCGCTTGCATCATCAACTGAACATTAATTATATACATTCAATAGGTAAATGAGGATACATCAATGGATCCAGTATTAGGTGGTTACACAGTTATCGCAGTAGCACTGCTTATCGGTCTTGGCGCACTTGGCACAGGCATTGGTTTTGCTATTCTAGGCGGCAAGTTCTTAGAAGGTGTTGCACGTCAACCAGAACTTGGTTCACAACTGCAAACTCGTATGTTCATCGTGGCAGGTCTACTTGATGCCGTACCGATGATTGGTGTTGGTATTGCTATGCTATTGTTGTTCGCTAACCCTCTAGCAGGTTAATCAGAAAGCTCAGTTGTAAATGTTTGGTGGTCAAAGTTTGTATATTAAACATAGCCAAAGTTTGGCTATCAAATATGATCAATGAAACTGATTTTTCATTAACAAAGAGGTGATCACGTGAATATCAATTCTACCCTCATCGGTCAAGCCATTGCTTTTGCAATATTTGTTATTTTTTGCATGAAATTCGTGTGGCCACCACTTATCGGTGCCATTAATGAGCGTCAGCGTAAAATCGCTGAAGGCTTAAACGCCGCAGAAAAAGCAAAAGCAGATTTAGCGACCGCGGAGCAAAATGTACAGCAGGAGCTTGATGTTGCAAAAACTAAAGCTGCTGCGCTAATTGAGCAAGCGAACAAGAGCGCCAATCAGCTTGTTGAAGATGCAAAATTGCAAGCCCAAGCAGAAGGCGAACGCATTCGTCAACAAGCGCAAGCCTCTATCGACCAAGAAATCAATCAAGCGCGTGAATCATTGCGTGCCCAAGTTGCTGAACTGGCTGTACTTGGTGCTGAAAAGATTTTGCAAGACAAAGTCGATGTGCAAAAACATGCCAGTATGTTAGACCAACTGGCGGCGAAGCTGTAATTGTGAGGATATCATGGCTGACTTATCAACCTTAGCACGACCGTACGCTAAAGCCGCGTTTGACTATGCCAATGAAAACGGGGTAGTAAATGAGTGGGAAAACTTCTTATTTATTGCCGCTACCGTTGTCAATGACAAGTCGTTCAGTACTTGGCTAGACAATCCAGCTGTTTCTGCTGAGCATAAGTCAGCTGCTTTGGTCGATCTTTATGATACGCAAGTAGCTAGCGCGAATGATTCTGCTTTTAAGCAGTTATTAGGTGAGACCCAAGGGGCTCGTCATGACCAAAACGCCAGCTATCCTAAAGTATCAGTAGCACTTAGTAACTTCGTTAAACAGTTATCAGAACAAGAGCGTCTGGCGCTGCTTCCTGAAGTTTATGAGCATTATCGCCGTCACAAGGCAATAAGCTTAAAGCAGCTTGACGCTTATGTGACCTCTGCTTATCCATTAACCGATGCTCAGCGTCAGACGCTGCAAACGCGTCTTGCTGACTCGCTCAATGCGAGCGTAGTGATTCACGAGTCGGTTGATCCAAATCTATTGGCGGGCGCTACGATTAAAGTCGGTGACAAAGTTATCGATGATTCGATGCGTGGCAAGTTACAACAGTTAAAAACACAGCTAACGGCCTAATGCCAATCATCCGTGCAGCTTAATAAAGCTTGCGTGATATAAGAGCATTTAAGTCAGTGGCGGGTTATCATAAATTAAAGGAAACAAGGCAATGCAACAATTGAATCCAGCGGAAATCAGTAATCTGATTAAGCAGCGTATTCAAGACCTTGATGCGGGTGCAACTGCAAAGAATGAAGGCACGATTGTCAAAGTATCTGACGGTATCGTGCAGATTCATGGTCTTGAAGATGCCATGTACGGCGAAATGATTGAGTTTGAAGGTGAAATCTACGGAATGGCGCTTAACTTAGAGCGTGATTCTGTTGGTGCAGTAGTATTAGGCGACTTCCTAAAACTACAAGAAGGTCAAAAAGCCTATTGTACTGGTCGTATTTTGGAAGTACCCGTAGGTCCTGAGTTGCTAGGCCGTGTTGTTGATGCTTTAGGTAACCCTATTGATGGCAAAGGTCCTATCGATGCCAAGATGACTGATAAAGTCGAAAAAATCGCCCCAGGCGTAATCGACCGTCAATCAGTTGATCAACCAGTCATGACAGGTTATAAAGCCGTTGATACCATGATTCCAATCGGTCGTGGTCAGCGTGAGCTTATCATTGGTGACCGTCAGACGGGTAAAACCGCCATGGCTATCGATGCGATCATTGCCCAAAAAGCCTCTGGTATTAAGTGTGTCTACGTGGCAATCGGTCAAAAACGTTCTACCATTGCTAACGTGGTACGTAAGCTTGAGCAAACTGGTGCGCTTGAATATACCACTGTGGTTGTCGCTTCAGCGTCAGAGCCAGCAGCACTTCAATATATCGCACCGTACTCAGGTTGTACGATGGGCGAATACTTCCGTGACCGCGGCGAAGATGCACTGATTGTATTTGATGACTTATCAAAACAAGCCGTTGCTTATCGTCAAATCTCACTATTGCTACGTCGTCCGCCAGGTCGTGAAGCCTATCCTGGTGACGTATTCTACTTACACTCACGTTTACTTGAGCGTGCATCACGCGTAAACGCGGCATACGTAGAAAAATTCACCAATGGTGAAGTGGTTGGTAAAACTGGTTCTTTAACCGCGCTACCTATCATTGAAACCCAAGCCGGTGACGTCTCTGCATTCGTACCAACCAACGTGATTTCAATCACTGATGGTCAGATTTTCTTAGAGTCTAGCCTATTTAACTCAGGTATCCGTCCAGCAGTCAACGCTGGTATCTCGGTATCGCGTGTTGGTGGTGCTGCTCAGACGAAGATTATCAAGAAACTGTCTGGTGGTATCCGTACTGCACTGGCTCAGTATCGTGAATTGGCAGCATTTGCTCAGTTTGCATCAGACCTTGATGACGCAACGCGTGAACAGCTTGATCATGGTGAGCGCGTGACTGAATTGATGAAGCAAAAACAATATCAGCCAATGTCTATCTCTGAGCAAGCCGCAGTTATCTATGCGTCGAACGAAGGCTTCTTAGCTGACGTACCAGTCGAGAAGATTGGTTCTTTTGAAGAAGCTTACTTACGCTATATGCATGATGAGCAAAGTGAATTGATGCGTGAGATTGATGACACTGCAAATTATAATGATGATATCGCAGGTCGTTTAAAGTCATCTTTAGAGACCTTTAAACAAAATCACAGTTATTAATTTAACGGGTTAAACCTGAAGTGGTTAGCGCTCTGCTTTAGAGCGCAAAAAGTGGCGCATTATTTAAGAAACTTTTAAGTCTAAAAGACTTTCTTTTAAGATAATGGCGCCGCTATTTTAACCAATGAAGGTCTAAGATTGCGTCATGCCACAAGATGTAAAGACATTACTTCGATAAGTTCAGTGTTTTATATTAAACGATTGTTGCATACGCCCATGCTTTTTAACCCTCTTATATTGGAATCATTATGGCAAGCTTAAAAGAGATACGTGCCAAAGTCACCAGTATTAAAAGTACCCAAAAAATTACTCGCGCTATGCAAATGGTAGCCGCTAGTAAAATGCGCCGTGCCCAAGAGCGCATGGAAGTGGGTCGCCCGTATGCTGATAGTATGCGCCGGGTTATTTCGCATTTGGTGCATGCCTCATCAGATTACAAACACCCATATATGGTCTCGCGTCCGGTTGATAAAGTTGGCTATATTGTCATCACATCAGATCGCGGCCTAGCGGGTGGTTTGAATATTAACCTATTCAAAGCTTTATCTAAAAGCATTCAGCAGTATCAAGACCAGTCCGTACAAGCCGAGTTTGCCGTTATTGGTGCTAAAGGCGTGAGTTTCTTTAAAAACTTCGGTGGTAAAGTCACTTCAGCCGTTACTGACTATGGTGATAAACCGACGTTTGAGCAATTAAACGCGCCGGTGCAAGCGATGTTAGAAGACTATAGCAACGGTAAATTAGACCGTATTTATGTGGTCTATAATCAGTTTGTCAACGCTATGACCCAAAAGCCGATTGTCAACCAATTGGTACCTTTACCAGAGGGTTCATTTGGTGATGAAGAAAGTGGCATACAAACAGAGCTGAGCTGGGATTATATCTACGAGCCTGACATTAAAACCTTGATTGATGAATTACTTGGTCGCTATATCGAGTCGATTGTCTATCAAGCGGTAATGGAAAACATTGCCTCTGAGCAGTCTTCACGTATGGTTGCGATGAAAGCGGCAACAGATAATGCTGGTGACCTAATTAACGATTTACAGTTGGTTTATAATAAGCTGCGTCAAGCGGCGATTACCCGAGAAATCTCGGAAATCGTTGGCGGTGCTGCTGCTGTTTCATAATTGAAACCCTTTATAAAACCCACTATATACAGAAGTTCAAGGAGAACGCAATGAGTAGCGGTCGTATTGTACAGATTATTGGCGCGGTTCTTGACGTTGAGTTTGACCGTAACGAAGTTCCTCAAATTTTTGATGCCTTGCAAGTAGACGGCACTGAGACCACCCTAGAAGTCCAGCAACAGCTAGGTGACGGTATCGTACGTACTATTGCGATGGGTTCAACCGAAGGTTTAAAGCGTAACCTACCAGTGACTAACACGGGCGCACCTATTTCTGTACCAGTCGGTATGGGTACATTAGGTCGCATCATGGATGTTCTTGGTCGTCCTATCGATGAAGAAGGTCCAGTTGCTGCTGAAGAAAAATGGTCCATCCACCGTGAAGCCCCAAGCTATGCAGAACAGTCAAACAGTACTGAGCTGTTAGAGACAGGTATTAAAGTTATCGACTTACTTTGCCCGTTTGCTAAAGGTGGTAAAGTTGGTCTGTTTGGCGGTGCTGGTGTTGGTAAAACCGTCAACATGATGGAATTGATCAACAACATCGCCCTTAAACACGAAGGTCTATCCGTGTTTGCTGGTGTTGGTGAGCGTACTCGTGAAGGTAACGACTTCTATCACGAAATGCAAGAAGCGGGTGTTGTCAACGTTGAAGACTTTAGCAAATCTAAAGTTGCGATGGTATATGGTCAGATGAATGAGCCACCAGGTAACCGTTTACGTGTTGCACTGTCTGGTTTGACCATGGCTGAGTACTTCCGTGATACCAAAGATCCTGTCACTGGCAAAGGTCGTGACGTATTATTGTTCGTTGATAACATCTATCGTTATACGCTAGCGGGTACTGAAGTATCGGCACTGCTAGGCCGTATGCCATCAGCGGTTGGTTATCAGCCAACGCTCGCTGAAGAAATGGGTATGCTGCAAGAGCGTATTACTTCAACGCAATCAGGTTCAATTACTTCTGTACAAGCGGTATATGTACCTGCGGATGACTTGACGGATCCATCACCAGCAACGACGTTTGCTCACTTGGATGCGACAGTGGTACTAAGCCGTGATATCGCTTCACAAGGTATCTATCCTGCGGTTGATCCACTAGATTCAACATCACGTCAGCTTGATCCATTGGTTATCGGTGAAGAGCATTACAACGTTGCTCGCGGCGTGCAGGAAGTTCTTCAGCGTTATAAAGAGCTTAAAGACATTATCGCCATTCTAGGTATGGATGAGTTGTCAGAAGAAGATAAACTAGTCGTTTATCGTGCGCGTAAGATCCAGCGTTTCTTGTCACAGCCATTCCACGTAGCGGAAGTATTCACCGGTGCTCCTGGTAAATATGTTGCATTACGCGATACCATTGCTAGCTTTAAAGCAATCATCGCGGGTGAATACGATGACCTACCAGAGCAAGCTTTCTATATGGCAGGCGGCATCGACGAAGTTGTTGCTAAAGCAGAAAAAATGAAGTCTTCTGCAGCGTAAGTTTATAAGTATGGGCTAACGAGTAGGTATAATATAACCTTTATATCTACTCCTCAGTAACGCATCGCAGTTTTTACTGTTTTTTGATCGCGCTTTGATGGTAAGGAATTAAGTATGGCAACGTTACAATGTCGCGTCGTAAGTGCTCGTGAAGAGTTGTATTCAGGCGAAATTAGCATGTTAATAGCTAGTGGTACCGAAGGCGAAATTGGTATATTGCCAGGTCACACCCCGCTTATTACTTTGCTAAAACCCGGTCCGATGCGCGTACAAACGCCTAACGGTGAAGAAGAAGTTATTTATGTATCTGGCGGTGTGTTAGAAGTACAACCAAAAATGGTCACCGTACTTGCTGATACTGCGATGCGTGCGCACAATCTTGACGAAAGTAAAATCGTTGAAGCACGTAAGAAAGCTGAGCAAATGCTGGTCAACCAATCTGATACCGTACAAACCAATGCGGCATTAGCGTCATTGGCTGAATCAGTCGCCCAGTTGCAGACTATTCGTAAATATAAAAACCGCGCCTAGTACATTGTTACGCTTTAGTTTTTGTTATAAACATAAAAACAGTCCATGAAGGGCTGTTTTTTTATGCTTGTTCTTCTAATAGTTAGCTTTCTAGTAGTTAGCGTTTAATATTTGCCATAGCTCAGACATTTACTATAGTGAGTGAAAAGTAATATCAATACAGTACGCACTGCTGATATCAGTTTTTCTTGCTTGCTGTGCCTGCGCAGACAGAGGCTACAAAAAATTGATATCAGCAATACCCTCGCGTTTTAGGATATTTTGACTATATTTGAAAATCTCCTAGGTGATGCAATATTTATCAAAAACTAAACTGATTTTCATAAAATGATGGAAAAGTGACTAGCGGCAACGCTGATATATGGTTATATTAGAGAGTAGCAACCACATTTTTTATTTTAAAAGTCCAGCAGTTATTTGGCGTCATCTAATAACATTTAATGTTTGAGCTTTTAAAGCGTTGGTTCGATATAAGACCAGTAGAATGATTAAATAAAATTTATCCTATGCCTTTTAAAGTTAATAAAAGGTATAATTTTTGGACGCAAACTAACGTTTTAAAGGACGTAGTTTATAGGTTTTGTTACCAACTATAAGCTATAGTATAGGAAGCTGTGTGTTTAATAGTATACTGTGCTACCAAGTTTGTAACCGTGTTACGGTCACTGCCTGTATTGGATTACAAATTGATTGAGTTACGGTGCTATTAATTTACCGCTCTTATTTTCACCGCTTTTAAATAAGATGTATTAGAGGATATAACAATGACAACGAATGAAGAAGACAACACCCCCCGAATCTTGATTGTTGAGGATGACGAGCGCTTAGCCATGTTGACCCAAGATTACTTGGTTAAAAATGGTTTAGAAGTGGCAATTGAAACCGATGGTAATCGCGCCATTCGCCGTATTGTCAATGAACAACCAGATTTGGTCGTACTTGATGTCATGCTTCCTGGTAGCGATGGCTTGACGGTATGTCGTGAAGTACGTCCACACTATCAAAATCCTATTTTGATGCTGACCGCGCGCACAGAAGATATGGATCAGGTTTTGGGTCTTGAAATGGGCGCTGATGACTATGTCGCTAAGCCTGCGCAGCCACGTGTATTGCTTGCCCGTATCCGTGCTTTACTACGCCGCTCAGAAAATGCGCCATCGGAAGATGTGCCGCAGCGTCTTGAGTTTGGTGAGTTGGTTATCGACAATGGCGGTCGCTCAGTGAACTTGGGTGACGAATTGGTTGATTTCACCAGTGCCGAATATGACTTATTATGGTTACTTGCGTCTAACGCTGGTCGTATCTTGTCACGTGAAGATATCTTTGAGCGTCTACGCGGTATTGAATATGACGGTCAAGATCGCTCAATCGACGTACGTATCTCGCGTATCCGTCCAAAAATTGGTGATGATCCAGAAAATCCTAAACGTATCAAAACCGTGCGTAGTAAAGGCTATTTGTTCGTTAAAGAAGGCAATTAACAGCGAATTGTTAATACAATTCTCTTTACTAAAATACTTTTTAATAAAAAACCAGCGTAAAGCTGGTTTTTTATGGTCTAAATTTTAATTTTTAAACTTAAATGCTGCGTTATGTGGTTTAATTGAGCGATAATTATGGACGCTAGATTAATAGTATAGTGAGTGAAAAGTAATATCGATACATCACGCACTGCTAATATTAATTTTTCTTGTTTGCTGTGCCTGCGCAGACAGAGGCTACGAAAAATTGATATCAGCAATACCGTCGCGTTTTTAGGATATTTTGATTATATGAGATAAATTGCGCTGCAAGAATTTCTCTTCTTCCTTTATCAATAATTTTTTATTAGGTTGGTCACGGCACGTATGTCATTAGTTTCTTCTCTTAAACACAGTATCTTTGTTCGTATTTATGCTGGACTGCTCATTGTCTGTTTGTGTGTGGCATTATTTGCGCAATTGTTGATGGATACGATCAATAAAGAACGCGTCCAATCTTACCGCGAAAATATGGCCACGGGCGCTTTTCATATCGTTGCTGAAGGCATTGCCCATCAAGAAAGCGAATCGCAGCGTGAGTATTGGTTGTCGGATGCCAGTAGCTTATTTGGCGCAGAATTTAACATTGTGCCTATTAACGAGGTCGATTTTAATGCCAGTGAGCTGCGCCGTTTTGAAAAAGGCAACACCGTCGTTCGCTATGTTGCCCAGCCTATTTATGCTGATGTTTATTATCGCTTGCCAGACAACGAGAGTGTTTTAACCGCGCGTATCTCGCAAGTGACCGAGCAGCAAGTACGCGCCATCGCGATATTTTTGCTCGATGATTTGTCTTATTACGCGACTTTATCCGATAAGCGTGCGCGTTTGGCAGAACTAGAAGAAAAATTCTCTTTTCCATTAGAATTTAGAGCGATCAATACCCTTAATTTAGACCCCGATCAAATGGCACGCTTACGCCGCGATGAGGTCGTCATCTTATTACAAGATACCAATACCAGCAAAAGTAATTCGTCTATTAAAGTGGTCGTGCCGTCTGAAATCAATGATATGGCGATTTTAATCGGGCCGGTACCTTTGTTTAACTGGTTCCCGCTCAATCTGATTGTCAGTATGATTTTGATCAGTATGTTCCTAATCAGCTTAGGCGTGTATGCGCTTATTTTCCCGCTAGAGCGCAAGCTGCAACTGATTCAGGTGGGCGTTAACGAAGTCAGTAAAGGCAATCTTGATATCAAAGTACAAGTCATCGGACAAGATGAAATTGCGCGTTTATCGGCGACATTTAATGCGATGACGGCCCATATTAAGCGTTTGATTGAGTCACAGCGCGAGCTGACGCGGGCAGTATCGCACGAACTGCGAACGCCGGTTGCACGTATTCGTTTCGCTGTCGACATGCTGGCAGATACCGATGATGAAGATTCGCGCTTTATGCAGCGTGATTATATTGATGAAGATATCGAAGCGCTAAATGGTTTGATTGATGAGATTCTAACGTACGCCAAGCTTGAAGAGGGCTCACCAAAACTGGATTTAGAACCGGTCAATCTGCGCGAGTTGCTTGAGCAAATTGAGCGTGAAACCAATGCTTTGGGCAAACCGATTAAGATAGTGACTAAGCTGCCCAATGCAAAAGTAACGGCGGTTGCGGATAGACGTTACCTGCATCGCGTGATTCAGAATCTAGCCGGAAATGCTTTACGTTATGCCGAAACCACGATTATCATTAGTGCTGGGGTGAGAAAAGGCAATGCTTTTGTCAGCGTAGAAGATGATGGGCACGGTATTCCTGAAGCCGACCGTGAAAAAGTCTTTATTCCGTTTTCACGCTTGGACGATAGTCGCACCCGTGCATCAGGTGGTTATGGTTTGGGCTTGTCTATTGTGTCGCGTATCGCCTTTTGGTTTAATGGCAATATGAAAGTAGACGAGAGCCGCGAGCTTGGCGGCGCACGCTTTGTCATGACTTGGCCGATTAAACCCTTGACCCAAGTTCTTGCTGCCGATGAGTTGACACAAGAAAAAAGTGAACGCGATTTCGATGCTTAATTTTTTGTAATGACGGATAAATTGATATTGATGATTTATTAAAATGATTGAAATGAGCTTATTAATAGTAGAGGAGGGCAAAGGATGCCGTATTTGTTTGGTGGTTTAGTGGTATTGAACGCAGCAGCGCTTGGATATTATTTATTTTTGCAGCAGCCAACCAGCACTGAGACCCTAAAGGCTGCGCAGCAAGAAATAACCCTACCTTTAACTTTTAGCAATAGCGCCGAGTACATTCCTCCGGTGATTGGTACCAAAAAGTAGGGCTATTAAAGTGTCCAATAACGATCAGTTATTAGCCACACTCTGATGTTGTCTGCTATTTCTATTTATTCAACGACCATCTATTTTATTGGTCGTCTATATTGCTAGCAACGTTAGATAGTCTGTCATTGTCAGCAGCCAATGGCGGCTCTCCGGCAACTTTAGAGATAAGTGGAATACGGACACAGACTTGTAGGCCGCCATCTGGGTGATTGATGGCCTCGACAGTCCCATGATGCAGGCGCGCGATACGGTCGACAATCGCCAGGCCTAAACCGCTACCCTGAGTAGTACGTGCTGACTCTCCGCGCTCAAACGGTTGCATAATACGCTCTAATTGGTCTTCTGCGACGCCCTCACCGCAGTCGCGCACACATATCAATAACTGCTCTTTTGCTTCTTTATTGACCTCATTTTCAGTCACTACATCGCTGTCTTCTACCACCGTTTTTTCTATGAATGTCGGCACTACAGTCGCGGATAAATAAATGGGCGGTTTGCCGTAACGTTTGGCATTATTGACCAAGTTAATCACCAAGCGTTTGATAGACATTGGCCGTACGGGTACCATTTTGTGACATTCGGATTGATAAATAAACTCCAGCGGCGCAAATTGCACCATGATTTCATTAAATATGGTGTCCAAATTGGTCAGACGCATCGGCTCATCGGAACCGTCTTTCATAAAGGAAATAAACTGCTCCAAAATCGCATCCATATCTTCGATATCGTAAATCAAACCTTCACGGAAAAATTCATCGGGCAGCATCTCAGCGGTTAAACGCATACGGGTCAGCGGCGTACGCAAGTCGTGCGAGATACCCGCCAGCATAATCGTCCGCTCTTTTTGTGCCTGATTGAGGGTAGTAAATAAGCGATTAAATGCCATATTAACTTGGCGAATCTCAGTGGGACCATTGTGGGTCGGTAAGGTAGTAGCGTGACCCAAGCGAATATAGTTGGTCGCCGCACGCTGCAAATAGCGTAGTGGACGATTTAATTGCCGCGCTAATAAAATAATGGTCAGCAAGGTTAAAATTGGTAGGCCGACTAAAAACAATACTAATAAAGCGGGACTGTACTGCGAATAATACACCACCGGCTCGCGAATCCAAAAGCTGGTATCGCGACTGTCTTGCACCCATAGCTGCGGCGTTGGTTTAAACTTAAAATACACCTCTACGGGACGACCCAATTGCGCGCCGATTTCGCGCTGCAATACATCGGTAAAGACGCCAACAAACGCCTTATCTTCTATCACCGGAAAATCACTAGGATTATTGACCACCACCACATGTGAATGTTGATAAATCCATTGCCGTACGGCCGGCTCATTTTTCCAGTCTTTATTGACGCTGTTCATCAAACGTAATTCGCTGGTCAGATAGCGCGCATGGTTTTTAAGCTCTGGCAAATATAGACTGCGCCAAAAAAACGAAATCGACACCCCGACACTGATAATGACAATAAAAGCGACCATCAAGGTGGTGAGCCAACTATTAGAGTAGGAGCGGGCGAGCCAACCTTTGCGCCGAGGCTGTGATTTTGCGGTGGTCATATATATCCAAAAAATTAATAAAAATATGGGTAAAGTGATTTTCTTTAAAATGGCAGGTAAAGCAGGTAAAGCAGGTAAATAAGGTATTTTTATTGAATGTCTATATAAATTAAATATCTAGATAAAAAGTACATCGCTGTATGCGCGCTTACAAGCTTACGTTTTATAGATTTCTATCACTGCTATTGTTGGTAGCATAGCATAATCAAATAATAAGACAGGTTGCTTTACGATAGTCAATTTGCAAGAAGACTCAAGCCTGAAATAATATTTTGTCCCTATAATAGACAAGATATTTTGAATTGTATTTTACATGCTTTACCATTTAAGCTATTGTTAATAAATAATTAAATAAGCACGGTTTATGTTTTCAATAAAATAAGACTGTGCTATAATTATGCCCTTTTTGGTATACCTGCGAAAGAGAGAATTCACATGGTTGTTATTCGTTTAGCACGGGGCGGTGCCAAGAAACGCCCATTTTATCAAGTAGTTGTTGCTGATCAACGCCGCGCGCGTGACGGTCGCTACATTGAAAACATCGGCTTTTTTAACCCACTCGCTAAAGAGTCTGAAGAAGCAGTACGCCTAAACATGGAAGCGTACAATGCGTGGATCGCTAAAGGTGCACAACCTTCAGATCGCGTTGCTTCATTAGCAAAAGCTTATAACAAGTCTGCCGCTCAAACTGAAGCAACTGCTTAAGTTTGTACCGTCAATGAGGCGCTGATAGCTGGTCTATGGCAGTCTCAACAGACTTTAGAAAACATAGCGTAACTGGTCTGACCAGGGTGCGCCATTAACTGTTTATGACTTTTGATTGCGCTTAGCGCTGTTGATTGAATTGTATTTATCCTCGTTTTTTAGTCATTGCTGTATCTATCATTGTTGTTTTAGTCATCGTTAGGTTAGCCGTTATGTCATCTGTTCCAAACGCTAGTGCGCTTATGAAAATCGGTCAGCTAAAAAAGCCTTATGGCATCAAAGGCTGGCTGTGGGTATTTAGTGACACGGATGATCGCACGGCAATCTTTGACATGCAGCCTTGGTGGATGAAAACTGCTACTGGCATGAAGCCTTTAACCGTAAAGGCGTGGCGCGAGCAAGGGACGGGCATTGTCGCTCAATTTGAGCAAGTCCCTGATCGTAACGTTGCAGAGACCATGAATGGCGTGACCATTTGGGTTGAGCAAAACGTTTTGCCAGAAACCGGTGAAGACGAATATTATTGGTCAGATTTGGTGGGCCTGCGCGTGATAAACGAGCAGGACGAAAACTTAGGCGAGATTACTGAAATGTTTGAAACCGGGGCCCATGACATCATGCGTGTCGCGGCAACGTCAGACAGTTTGGACGCCGAGGAGCGCCTAATACCTTGGCATAAGCAAACGGTGATTGAGGTCAATTTGGCTGAGAAAACCGTGCTTGTGGCATGGCAAAGTGATTATTAATCGTAATTTCTTTTGATTGATAAAAACGTCATTAACGCAGTTTTTATGCAAGTAGAGATCTGATGTATTTTGCCGTGATTAGTATTTTCCCTGAAATGTTTGCCACGATTCGTGAGTTTGGAATCACGGGACGGGCAGTCACTCAGGAGCAAGTCACGATTGAATGCATCAATCCACGTGATTATACCACGGATAATTATCGCCGTATTGATGAGCGCCCGTATGGTGGAGGTCCTGGTATGGTGATGATGGCTGAGCCATTATCCCTAGCAATTGAGGATGCCCGCCTGCGCGCCAGTCAGCACGGTTGCCGTGTCGATAGTGCGCACTGTCCGGTGATATATATGTCACCACAAGGCAAAACGCTCAGCGAAAGTAGTGTGGTCAGTATGACTGAGTATGACGGCATGATTTTATTATGTGGTCGTTACGAAGGTATTGATGAGCGCTTACTGACGCAGTATGTCGATATGGAAATTTCACTTGGTGATTATGTGTTGACCGGTGGCGAGCTACCAGCAATGGTGCTCATGGATAGTGTGATACGTCGTCTGCCTGATATTATGGGTGATGATAAATCTGCTGAGCAAGACTCGTTTGTCGATGGTTTGCTTGATTGTCCGCACTATACCAAGCCGCATGAATTTGCTGGGTTGGCGGTCCCTGAAGTTCTACTTTCAGGACATCATGGCAATATCGCCAAGTGGCGCTTTAGCCAACAGGTCGAACGTACGCAAGCGCGGCGTCCAGATTTATGGCAAGCGTTTACGCCAACGGTCGAGCAAGCGAAGTGGTTAAAGGCATTGACAAAAGCAGATAAAAAATAGCGTTAATAGCGGTTAATAAATAAACAGTTAAGCAATAAAATTTTGAGCAACAATAAAACGTGTCATAGCATCATGGCCGTTGGTCATAACCCATTTACGTTGTAGTTATTATTAATCCAAGATATTAATAATAGCTATGATTCATTATTACAAACAGGTGATATGCGTCAAGCCTCTATTATCTAATGTGAGGAGATAACTCTCATGAGCAACAAGCATCCATTGGTTCAGGTCATCGAAAATGCGCAATTGATTGAGCGCCCAAGCTTTGCACCCGGCGATACCGTTGTGGTTCAAGTAAAAGTACGTGAAGGTGAGCGTGAGCGTTTACAGGCTTTTGAAGGCGTTGTAATTGCCAAGCGTAACCGCGGTCTAAACTCAGCGTTTACCGTACGTAAAATCTCAAGCGGTGTTGGTGTAGAACGTGCATTCCAATTGCATTCACCAATCATTGATAGCATCGAAGTGAAACGCCGTGGCGCAGTTCGCCGTGCGAAACTATACTACTTACGTGAGCGTTCTGGTAAATCAGCCCGTATCCGCGAAAAACTTGGTGCTCGTCCAGCTGCAAACAAAAAAACTGACGCTGGCGTACCTAAAGCAGTTGATACTGCTCCTGGTATTTAAGAACCAGTTTGCTTTGCCGCGCTTAGTCGTCTGATTGGACGCTCGATGTTTGGCAAAGCGAAAGTAGATACAAGCCCTTATTCATAGGTTTATTTATAAATAAGCGGGCCATACCAAAAAAGACAAAACCCCAATCTGTGCTGATGCCAGATTGGGGTTTTTGTTTCTGCCGCTTTTATTTAGGCTTTAATTGCCATCTTAATGAAGCATTTAAGCGAGATGTTAGCCCTCAATGTTGTCCACGCGGCTGGTTTGGTCTTTAGATTTGCTGTACTTACGCAAGCGAATATAAAGAGTCTTATTAACAGTAGCAACGACTTTTTGCTGCTCATCGACGATATCGACGCTGTATTCACGAAAAACGGGCTCGCCATCTTTTGCCAACTCTTGAATAGCGATTACTTCAGCACTGCTAACTTTGATGCGCGCGGTGACTTTGCTCTTACCCGGCGCGATAAATTCAATATGTGAGCTTTTATCCCACACTACGTAGCTGCTGCCCAGTTGGTGCATAAGCATCAGCATATAAAACGGATCTACCATCGAGTATAAGCTGCCACCAAACTGGGTGCCAACGATATTCTTGTTTAAATTATTTAAGCCCATGCTGACCACGCATAAACCTTGATCTAGGTTCATATGTTCAATCTTGATACCAGCGCCGATGTAGGGCGCATAAGTGTTGATACGCAGTTTAAGCAAGTAGGGCGTCAGTAATGGCATGATATTTTTTTTCGCATTACGTTTAAGCGTTTCAAGTCTTTTAGGCAGTAAATTCATCAATATTTCCTATTCCCTTTTTAGATATTGCTAGTCTGGTGGTATGAGTTATTTTTATTGTATTAAGTTAAGTATGACTGCAAGGATTGTTGCTTATAAGGTAAGTTTTCAAGCAATGAGTCATAAAAAGACGTTTATCATAGTGAAAAACCATGAAGCTCGCCAGTTTTAAAGCGTAACGAAACGGCAAGTGCGATGATAAAGCCATTATCTTGTTTGCATTCATTACCATTTTCTAAGTATCACCGATTGAGTCATAAAAAATACTTTTCATAACGATACGGATAGTATCTTTTAATGGTTAAAGCCTCGCATTATCTTTGGCGATGCCTTACAATAGCCGCATTTTGTTTTGAGCGGTTTTATTTTCCCTGTATTGGTTTACGCCGTCATAAGGTAAGTAGGATCGCGCAAACCTCAGTCGACATAAGGAAATGTGATGAGTGGTACACAGCTTCCCGCCTCAGGGTCCAATCCGCAGCAACCAATCCCTTTTGATAATGACGATTTGCAAGGCAGCTATGTAGAGTTACATAAGCCCAGCACTAGCTTTAAAAATCGTAATGCCTACCTCAATCATGAACTGCAAATTATGCAACCAAAACGTTGGCGTGCTAATTTGCCGTTCCGCGATTATCGTTTTGAGTATGAGGATACGATTCCGGCAATGGCAGCGACCATCGGTAAAGTGGTGATGGTGGGCGCCATTGCTGCAACCTTTGCTGGTCCGCTTGGTTTGGGCGATGCTTTTGTGTTAGAAAACGTGCGTTATGAATTGCTTATCGTGGCGTTTTTTGTGATTTTATTCTCAGGCTTCCTGCTACCGACTGCTAACCTTGCTGGTACGCACGGCCCACTGATTCCACTGATTCCTATCGTCGTTGCCGCGGGTGGTCACCCGATGGCCTTTGGTCTACTAATCGGTGCTTTTGGTTTGCTACTTGCCATTAGTAAAGGCGGCAGTCTGCTGGCGAACTTGACCAGTAAAGGCGTGTGCGGCGGCCTACTGCTGTATTTAGGCTTTATCGGCACCACTTCACAAGTCAAAAACCTATTTGCTTGGGCGGAAGGGATTGGTATGTCGCATATCGCCTTTGTAGTGATTCTACTGACGATTATCTTATACGCGCTGTTAGAGAATTATCAAAAACGCTGGCTGGCGGTGCCACTCAGCTGCTTGTTAGGCGGCGGAGTTGCCTTTGCGATGGGCGCGCCATTTGCCTTTAAAACCGCACCCGGCCTACCAAATATGAACCCGATGTATTGGTGGGGCGAAAATACCGGCTGGATGTTAGGCTTGCCGACTGTCGAAAGCTTTATCGTGGTGTTGCCCTTTGCGGTGTTGGCGGTGGCTATGTGGTCGCCGGATTTTTTAGGTCATCAAGTCTTTCAAAAAATAAGCTATCCAAAACGTACTGAGCGCGTGCTGATGGATATCGATGACACCATGACCAGCGCCTCTATTCGTCAGGTGGCAGGCTCTGTGCTTGGCGGCGCGAACTTTGCGTCGTCATGGGGCACCTATATTGTACCAGCGGCAATTGCGAAGCGTCCTATTCCAGCCGGTGCGGTATTAACGGGATTATTCTGTATTATTGCTGGTGTTTGGGGTTACCCCATGGATTTAGCCATTTGGGAGCCAGTAATGTGTGTGGCGCTGATTGTCGGCGTCTTTATCCCGCTACTTGAAGCGGGCATGGAGATGACTCGCGAAGGTAAAACCACGCAGTCTGCGGCGATTGTCGTCTTTGCTTCTGCCTTGGTCAATCCAGCCTTTGGTTGGTCGATTACGCTGGTACTGGATAACTTAGGCTTGATTGGTTCAAAAGAGCGCAGTGCCAGCTTAACAAAAATGAGTCGCTGGATTATTCCTGTGGTGACCTTTGTCATTTTAACCACAGTGATGGCTATCGTCGGCATGTTGCCCGGTATTCCAGCGCTTTTGCCAAACTTCCGTCACTAGATTTTTAACGTTTTCCATAAAAAGCCAGCCTCGATGCTGGCTTTTTTTATGACTTTGGTTAAGCCAGTTTTTGGCTTGCAAAATGCCTGCTGTTGCCCCATACATATGATATTACTTACGTTTTTACAGTGTGCTGTTTTTACTCTGTACTAACGTTAAAGCCCTAATTTAAGAGTCAAAAATTCTATGGTCAATGTCTCCGCATCGAGTCCCGTCGACGATAAAAAAGCCCGCCTAAAGCATTTAATCCAGCGCCTGCCAAATCTGCCAGGTGTGTATAAAATGCTGGGTAAAAATGGCGATATTCTTTATGTTGGTAAGGCCAAATCATTGAAAAGCCGCGTCAACAGCTACTTTGCCAAGACCATTGACCATCCAAAAACACGGGCACTGGTAGCACGAATTCATAATATCGAAACCATTATTACCCGTAGTGAGACCGAAGCGCTATTACTTGAGCAAAACCTGATTAAAGAGCATCGTCCGCCTTATAACGTGCTACTACGTGATGATAAATCTTACCTTTATGTGTTTATCTCTGCGGATAAGCCTTATCCAAGATTGGCTTATGGTCGCGGTAAGGGCAATCACCAAAAAGGTCGCTTTTTTGGGCCGTTTCCATCGGCTCATGCGGCGAAAGAGACGCTGGTGCTGATGCAGAAAATGTTTCAAATGCGCCAATGTACCAATACTTTTTTTAAACAGCGTAAGCGCCCGTGCCTTGAATACCAGATTAAGCGTTGCCGTGCGCCCTGCGTTGGCTTGGTGTCGCCAGAAGAATACGCCGAGGACGTTAATAATACCATTCGTTTTTTAAAAGGCGATTCAAGTGATATTCATCAGACGTTAATTAAAAAGATGGAGCGCGCAGCGGAAGCCTTAGACTTTGAAAAGGCAGTTTTTTATCGTGATCAGCTCTCTATGCTGCGCGAAGTACAAGCGAAGCAAGCCGTTTATACCGTAGAAGGTGAGGCAGATGTGATTGCAATTGCCAGTCAGGCGGGCATGACTTGCGTTAATGTGCTGACTGTGCGCGGCGGGCGCGTGCTTGGCGGTAAAAACTATTTTCCCGATATCGATAGCAGTGAGCCACTTGCCGATAATTTATCGGCGTTTATTACTTCGTTTTATTTTCAAGTAACCGATGATTTGCCAGCTGAGATTATACTCAGCCATGAGCTACCGGATCAAACAGCGGTCAACGAAGCATTGATAACCCACTTTGGCAGTAAGACGGTCATTAAAACCAACGTCCGTGAGCACCGCGCTGAATGGTTAGATTTGGCCAAACTCAATGCCAATAACGCCCTAAAAACTAAACTTGGCGATTATCTAGAATTGCATGCGCGCTTTGGCGCTTTAAAAGATGTCCTCGCCGACGTTACCGATCGAACCATTGACCGTATCGAGTGTTTTGATATCTCACATACCATGGGCGAGGCGACCATCGGTAGCTGCGTGGTCTTTGACCAAGGTGGTTCGCGTCGCCGTGATTATCGTCAGTATGCGATTCATGATATTCAAGGTGGTGATGACTATGCTGCGATGAAACAAGTGCTGACGCGGCGTTATAAGAAGCAGCCATTGCCGGATTTATTGCTGATTGATGGTGGTAAAGGTCAACTTGGTATTGCTAAAGAAGTACTCACAGAGTTGGGTATTCTTAATGATACGTTGCTCATTAGTGTGGCAAAAGGTGAAGGGCGTAAAGCAGGCTTGGAAGTATTGCACTTTATCGATCATGAGCCGCTTGATTTGCCGATGGATAGCAAAGCGCTGCATTTATTGATGCATATTCGCGATGAAGCGCATCGGTTTGCCATTACCGCGCACCGTAAAAAGCGCGATAAACGCCGTTCCTCATCGGTGCTAGAAGTCATACCGGGGCTGGGTGAAAAGCGTCGCCGTGACCTTCTTAATCATTTCGGCGGTATGCAGCAATTGCTTGGCGCATCGCAGCAGGAGCTGGCTGGCGTGCAAGGAATTGGTCCGGTATTAGCGAAAACGATTTATAAAGTGCTACATGAGTAGTTTAAGCAGTATGGGCTAAATTTAAGCTTGTGCTCATAAAGCCCAACAATAAAAAAGCTGTCTTAGAATTATCTAGGACAGCTTTTTTTATTTTAATAAACTACAGTTATTATTCGGCATTTTCTCTTTTATAAGTCACAAACCTAAAATCTAAGCCACTTTTTTCATCGTGTTTTTGCTCAGATTCTGCTACGACTACAAACTCCTTTGGCAGCTCAGGGTAAAAGGCATCGCCATCTTTAATATCAGTATCGACATGCGTCAGCTCGACGCGGTCGGTATACATCATCGCCTCACTAAAGACCCGCTCGCCGCCGATGACCCAAATCGTATCTAAGTGAGCACCATGGGCGAGACTGGCAGCTTGCGTTAAAGCATCATCCAAATTATGCACCACATGCGCATTGTCTTTGCCTACTAGGCCGCTCTTTTCGGCGTAGTCCATCTGACTGCTGATAATAAAGCTGACACGTTTTGGCAACGGCTTGCTGCCCATTGATTCAAAGGTCTTGCGCCCCATGATGACGATACCTTGAACCGCACCGCCCGTTGCTTTGGTGGTCATTTGTTTGAAATGCTGCAAATCTGCTGAGATATGCCACGGCAGCTCATTGTCCTTGCCGATACAGCGATTGCTACTAATAGCAGCGATTTGGGCGACTTGGGTATTGGCATAACTCATAATATGTCCTTATTGTTTTCATCAGTCATATGAAGTAAAAAACAGTCTTTATACCGCGACTTTTGCTTTGATAGCGGGATGTGATGCATAACCGTTTACGCTAATATCCTCAAAACGAAATGCAAAAATATCATCGACATCAGGGTTGAGCGTCAATGTCGGTAGTGCATAACACTCACATTATAACCCCTAATTTATGCACAAGACGCCTAATAACATAGCCTTAACAGCTATAATAGCATTGTGCACTTTTAATTCTGCACAATATGGGTTATACATACAAGGTTATTATACCTGATTTTAAAATATCACTGCTAATAGAAGGTCTTGTTTATTTCTTTTAGTTGTACTAAGGCATATAAAACGTGATTGCTCCAACATTAAAACTCACCCTAAAGCTCGATCAATCAACGCATCAGTAAGCTGAACTTGCGTCTCTTGAGACTGTTTTAGCCTTTCTTTTAGCTGGTCGCAAATAGCCATTAGTTCTTCAACCTTAGCAACGATACGCTGTTGTTCAGATAATGGAGGTATTGGGATTTCGAAAAGCTCCAAAACTTTTTTACTTAACCCTTCAATAGCCATCCCCACTTGTCTTTCCCAAACAATCTTCTGAAGTAAAGGAGAGCGTATACATAAATATATAAATGGGGTCATACTGTGATCGATTAGTCGAATAATCGTAACATGCTGACTAACATTTGCTTCTAGATAAGTATCAGGGAAAACAATAGACCTTCCAAGAGATGCCCCTGTTATATTGAGAAGAATGTCACCAGGATAAACAACGGTATTACTCATACGTTGATGTGTTTCGCTAGTAATATATGCAATGTCATCATTATTTAAACCTTCATTCCATACGTTTTGAGAGCGTAAAAAAGGGATTCCTTCAGAAACATAAGCGTTTTGTCCACCTCTTGGTGTACTGCCAGAACCAAGTTTTTTTATCAAATTACCTAAACGATAAAACTCCCACCCTGTTGGAGATTCAAAAGGTTTTTCATCATCAGTAAGTTCTGGCAATGGTTTTGTCTTTTTAATATCACCTTCTTTAATCAACTGCTCTTTTTCTTCCGCAATTTTTTCTAACAAAACCGAAGCAGGTTCATCGTCTGGGTTTTGTGGAACTAACTTACCCATCACCGCCAATTGCAACACAGTTTGCTTTAGAGCTTCGATGCTTTGCTCGGTGGTAAATAGGCTATCAAAATGCTCAGAAATTCTTGCCCAGTTTTGTGCCAGCTCATCAGCGTCCGCACTATCTGTCAACGTGGATAATAATACTTCTACAAGCGTCGCGTGAGCTTCGATACTAGTTTCGGTTTGCTGCTCCAGCTGATCACATAGCAGCATCAGTTCATCGACTTTAGCGACGATGCGGTGTTGTTCTGCTAAAGGGGGTACTCCTAAGATGAATGGATTTAACTTAGCCAGTGAGATATTAGCAATGTTAGTAGTTTGACTAGCAGTACCAATAATTGACTCTCTACTGGTTGGAGATCGTAAAACCACCATTAGGTAGTCAGATAGTATGTGATAAGGTCTTATTACACTTAGAAACCCACCAAATGAAGTTTTCATTTTTGGAGAGGTTTTAACTTTCGCAACTTTTCCAACTAGCTCTCTACTATTAGCCATCGACATAACAATATCAGAATCACATAAATATTGATCATCTCTCTTCACAAATTCTGGTCTTATGTAGAGAATATCTTCCCACTCTATTTCATCTTGAACATTAGATGTTCTTAAACAAGCAATTCTGCCAGGCTCGGGATGTTTTGATTTCTCACTCCCTGGAAAAGTTATTCCTCTAACAATCTCAGTAATGTCTCCAAGTCGGCAATAACTCCAGCCCTGCGGTAAATCGTATAGTATTTCATCATCACTAATATCAGGAAGTGCTTTCGCTTTTTTAATTTTACTTTTTAGAATTAGCTCAGATTTTTCAGCTGCTACTCTCTCTAGTAAAATAGATGCTGGCTCATCATTAGTATCTTGCGGTACTAGCTTGCCACGTACTGCTAACTCCAAGATCAGCTCACGTAATTTTTTAATACCATATAGCTCATACTTTTTGCTACTACCACGCCCACTATTCGATTTAGCCAATATAGCGCTGGTCCAGATATCGATATGTAGCTGCTCTGGCTTGCTGATGTCTTCACTCATCTCTAAGCTCGTCTTTACATTCATAGCTACTTGTCCTCTGTCGTGTAATCAGACAGCGCAGTACCCAGTACATCTTTTAATTGGCTGCGTAACGTATCGATGCTCTGTTGTTGCTTTGCATAGTCAGCCAGTAGCTTATTTGGGTCATAATCGATGACTTCACCTTGGTAAGGGTTTGAGATATCGAGGTTATAGTTACGCTTGATGACCTCATCAATGCTGACCTTCCAAGCGTGATCATTTTCCACACGACTGGCAAAGCCATCAGACTCATTACCCCACCAGTCAATTTCAGTTTGAAACTCTTCAAACTTCATTGGTTTGGTTTTGCTGTAGTTTTTGACGCCTTCAGGATAAGGGTGTTCATAAAACCAAATATCTTTGGTTGGCTGTCCTTTGGTAAAGAAGAGAATATTGGTCTTAATCCCTGTATAAGGGTTAAATACACCGTTTGGTAAACGTACGATGGTATGCAGATTACATTCTTCTGTCAGCATTTTCTTTAGCTTGGTTTTTACCCCTTCACCAAACAGGGTGCCATCAGGCAATACGACGGCGGCGCGACCTTTTTCTGCTAAGACCTCGATGATTAATTGTAAAAACAAGTCTGCCGTTTCGCGCGTTTGAAACTCAGCAGGGAAATTCTTTTCGATACCGTGCTCTTCAGTGCCACCAAAAGGCGGGTTGGTTACGATGACATCGATATCACTATCCCAGCTCGACAGCGGCTTATTTAGGGTGTTATCGTGGCGTATCTGTACGGGTACTTCGATGCCATGCAGCATCATATTGGTCGTACAGAGCAAATGCGGCAGTTGTTTCTTTTCAAACCCTAAAATCTGCTGCTGTAGTACTTGGTGATCTTCAGCAGTTTCAACATAGTTGTTTTTGACATGATCGAACGAACATGCCAAAAACCCACCTGTGCCACAAGCTGGATCCATAATGCGCTCACCCAGCTTTGGATCGATACGGTCAACGATGAAGCGTGTCACGGCACGAGGGGTATAAAACTCACCTGCATTGCCCGCACTTTGTAAATCACGCAGCAGTTGCTCATAAATATCACCAAACAGATGACGCTCATCTGAACGGTTAAAGTCCACTTCGTTAAGCTTATTGATTACTTGGCGTAGTAGCGTGCCGTTCTTCATGTAGTTGTAAGCATCGCTCAACCCTTGACGCACCACAAAGCCACGTGGGTTAGTATCTACTGGCGCGGTAAGGTTTTTTAGCTCAACGAATATTTCATCGTTTACGAACTCTAGTAGCTCCTCACCAGTGATACCTTCGGGATCAGCCGCCCAATTACGCCAAAGGTATTGCTCAGGGATGGGGGTCTTATAGTTTTCTTGTTCGAACTCAAGCGCTTCTTCTTGTGCATCAAATATTTTGAGAAACAATAACCATGACAATTGGCTTAAACGTTGGGCATCACCATCGACACCAGCATCTTGACGCATGATATCTTGAATAGACTTGATAACTGAACTGATTGACATGTTGTTTCTCTTTTTAATAAACGGTAGGTCTAAATATACGATAGGAATAAAACAAGCCTCAATAAGAGGCTTAGATTTATAGTTTATAGTTAATCTTTTTTAAACACTTAAGCTTGCTTAGGTGGCGGTACCCAATAGATCTCATCTTCAAGATCACTAATGGCTTGTTGATAGTCTTTTTTGCTACCAAAGCCTTCTCTGACAATTTCCATCGGACTACCTAGCTGATCGAGTGGTTTTACTTTGAGCACATTAAGACTTTCGATTTCTTCTACACCAGCATCAGCATATTTATCAAGCAAGGCGTTCAGTACTTTTTGAGCAGTATCTGAGTACTTGGTAAAGTAATTGCGCTTTTTGACTTCATTCGCACGTTCACGTCGGGTCAAGGGCGGTTGGTCATAAACCACATGACAAATCAGATCGAAAGGATCCATATCCGAGCCGATCTCTTCTTGCAATGCTTCCCAAATAATACCAGCGTTTGCCAGCTCATCAATGATGGTTTGTTTACGCTCAGTAGCGTTCCAACGCTTTATAAACTCATCCAAACTAGCAAACTGCTTGCTGAAGGTTTTGCGAGTATAGTCCTGAAAGGATTCGGTGACCAGTTTACCATCAGTATCATAGTACTGGATACGCTGAGCCATTACTTTTACAGATACGCCTTTCACATGGTATTTTTTAGCAGGCTCACTAACACCTATGTCATCACCCATACCAGCCCCTAAATCAAAGCCCCTATCATCACTCTGGGTTGTATAAGCTGGGTCGGTGCCATTGACAATATCTAGATCTGCGTCTGACTCACCATCTACCACTTCATCAAGCTCGTCGCTGCCTTCATTAATCTGCGATGGCGTCACAGTCATGATACGTTCAGGAACACCATCAAAGCGTTCATCTGCAAATAGCTCAGTCGCTTTTTTGAAGTCGAGAATCGTAAACCAAAGCTTACCGTATTTATCATTGATACGAGTGCCACGACCGATAATTTGCTTAAACTTGGTCATCGATTTGATATTTTGATCTAGCACGATTAGCTTACAGGTTTGGGCATCGACACCTGTAGTCATCAGCTCTGAAGTCGTCGCTATCACTGGATAGGGTTTTTTGGGGTTGATGAAATTATCAAGCTGCGCTTTGCCTAACTCATCATCGCCCGTAATTTTCATGACATACTTTTCGTTCTTTTTGACTTGCTCTGGATTGCAGTTAATCAGAGCACGGCGCATTCGCTCCGCATGATCAATGTCATTACAGAATACAATGGTTTTGGCCATTGGATCAGTGCGCTGAAGGTAGCTAGTGATGGTCTGTGCTACCAACTCAGTACGTTCATCAATTACTAGAGTACGATCAAAATCTTTTTGGTTATAGATACGATCCTCAATCAATTCACCATGCTTATCTGTCTGTCCTTTCGTTGGACGCCAGCCTTGCATATCGACATCGATATCAATTCGAACCACTTTATAAGGCGCTAAAAAACCATCTTCAATACCCTGTTTTAGGGTATAGGTATAGACAGGGTCCCCGAAATAATACGAATTAGAGACCTCGTCAGTCTCTTTAGGTGTCGCTGTTAAGCCTACTTGTGTGGCGCTATTAAAATACTCTAATATCTCACGCCAAGCACTGTCTTCAGCAGCACTGCCTCTGTGGCACTCGTCAATGACGATTAGGTCAAAGAAGTCTGGTGCGACCTGTTTAAAGGCTTTCTGATGCTCTTCTGGACCTGTTAACGCTTGATATAAGCCAAGATGAATCTCAAAAGCTGGATCAACGGTACGGCCTTCTATTTTGGTCATCGCAGTGCCAAAAGGCTGAAAGTCATTAACCCGAGTTTGATCGACCAAAATATTGCGGTCTGCTAAAAATAAGATACGCTTTTTTTCTCTGGCTTTCCACAGACGCCAAATGATTTGAAAGGCAGTGTAGGTTTTGCCCGTTCCTGTTGCCATCACGAGCAGGATACGATTCTGTCTGCGAGCAATGGCCTCTATGGTCTTATTAATGGCTTGTAGCTGATAGTAGCGTGGTGACTTACCACTGCCATCATCATGATAGTCTTGAATGATGATAGGCAACTGAGCTTGCGTATAGCCTTTCCACTGACAATACTTATCCCATAGCTCAGCTGGCGTTGGGAAGTCTGATAGTGAAATCTCTGTTTCGAGGGTAGTGGTATTGGTTTTATCATGAAAAATAAAGCCATCACCATTTGATGAAAACACAAACGGTACTTCGAGCAGCCCAGCATAATCAAGCGCTTGCTGCATACCTTTACCAATAGAGTGTTTATTAGCTTTGGCCTCGATAACAGCAAGCGGCAGATTAGGCTTGTGATATAAAACAATGTCAGCAGACTTGACTGTTTTACGTACTGCCATTTGACCACGGACAATAACTTTACCGTCACGAAGCTTAACCTCTTCGCGAATTTGGGTCATGTCATCCCACCCCGAGCCAATAACGGCAGGTAGAATGAATTTGCTGATAATATCAGCTTCGGATAATTCTAGTTTGTTGATACCAGCCATGGCAGTACGTTTCCTATCTAGCTAGTGTTAGTAATAGCCTATACTTTAACATATGTTCTGTATTTATAATCTACTAGACTTTAGCCATGTAGTATTTAACCACCTTTGAGATAATACTGTTTGTATATCATCGCCTATAGAAAATAATTTATAGAAGTAAATACGGGGCCTGAACTTAATATTTAAGTTATTAGCCTTAATAAGTTTATCTGCTACAGGTCTGTCTTTTTTATGTTTTATAGTGTTTTAGAGCTTAGTAAGGAGTGGTCATACTTTTCATAGAAGTATTAATATTTAAATCATCCTCAATTTTTAGTAGTGCTAAAAATATCAACTTTAAGTAAGTAAAATAAGCATTCCCATGAACATTAGTTTCATCATGACTCGCTTGTGTTCCATGTAAGTAGCTATTTCTTAAATCAAGCCCGTTAGTAAACTCACTTTTGTTTAAGCAGTAATTAAAATATGATTGCTCAGGCTTGGAAAATAGTGTCTTCTCAAACTGTACTATACCTTCAGCAGCCATTCTTTGTGCCTCCTGACGATATTCAAGCGGATAATGATAGTAGGATCCTACATCGTTATCATGCAAGTCACTGAGTATGATTAGCCTTATAGGATTTGTAACTATTATAAAGTCGTTTTCGTCAATTATTATAAAACCATTATCTATAAGATAGTTCAGCTCAGGCTGTTGATACTCTTCATAATTACTAGACTTTACCTTTTCTTTTTCTAATAAATCAAAAAAATTACTGTATCCTTTCTCTTTGAAAGGCTCTACATAATTAAGGCTTCTTTGGTCTGAAAAGAATAAGTTTAGACATTGAAGCAATATATTGTTGTTATTGTTTAAATAAATATATTTATCCTCGTTAAGGCTGGGAATGTCTCCTATCGAAGATGGAGAAGATGATATCTGTAAGAGCTCAAAATCAATATGACCTTCTTCTACAAAAATTTTGAACTGCTTTAGAGCTGACTCAAACTCCGGTGCCAACAATCTAACTTTTTCTAGAAACGTTTTTGCTGTAGGAATTGAGAATTTGGAGTTATCTGCGAAGTTGTACTTCTCTCGAAATGATTCCTCAAATACGTAATGGACTATATCTTCTAATGATGTCCCTAATTTATTTACAACTTTACTGTAAGTAGCTATTTGGGCTTGTGAGGTCATTTCAGACACTGAGAAAGCTATTCCACCTCTATATTCATTTTGTGCGCTAACGCCCATAATTCTCTCAAAAATGCCTAAATTTTTCTCATTACTTACTAGACTTATTCTATTTTGATGATCCAGATACTCAAACAGGTATTTAAAATTCGAAAACAGTGTATAAAGGTCTGTGTTATTAGTAACGTAATCTAAGCTATAAGAATAGTACAGAACATTATTATCCATGGATCCATGCTTATTATTAGCGATATTTTCTTCAAAACTTATGGACACGCCATAAGTATAATTATGCAACTCATTACCTTGTTGCAAACGCTCTGTTTCTTTTGTATACAGACGTTTAGCTTGCAACCTAGTCTTATCGGAAATCTTAAAGTCACCTCTATTTTTCAGATTCCTTATTATCTTCACATAGCTTAAGTTTACGTCACTAGAGCTTAGATAGTTCGATATCAGAAACTCTTTATCCTCAATAGTGAGGCATTTAGGAAGCAACATTTTATTTCTGTTGTACGGGTCATCAATCTCATAAATCAAAAGCAATATTTCACCAGACTTAGGATTAGCCATTAGAAAATCTTTTAGGACTAAGCCATATTTGCTAACCACATTAGGGTGAGTTAAAACAGTCTTTATCAGGTAGGGCTCTTGCAACAAAATTCTTTGAAAGACACTATTAGATACACGTTTAGCCACATTTTGGCTGTTAAAGAGTTCCCAAAATGAACTAATATAATTATGATTGGTAGTATTGAAAAAACTCTCAATATTAGTATCATCAAGGCAGGATATGAATCTACCAATAACCTGGCCATAGCAAGATACACGCTCTTGAAAGAGCTGTAATTCATCAGAACTCCAAGTAGACAGAAAAAGTCCAGCATCAAAGTACTTCTTAATATTAAAGAGTTCTATCACCTCATTGACATCCGTATACTCCGATTTAATAGGATGCTTTAAGACAGCCTCACCTTTTCTGAGCTGAGTAGTACCACCCATATCATGAATAGAGAAAAAAACCACACGGCTAGAGTCAACTGGATGCATAAGAAAACCTTTAATTAGAAGTAGGAATTTTAGTTGGCATTAAAGAAGAAAGGTTTAATGGCCTAAAAAGAAAAGAGATAATAAAGAGAGAAGAGCCTATTAGTTCTCTTTTAACACACGATAAACGGTAGCTACCCCAACACCAACCGCCTCCCCCTATGGCAGGATAGTTGTCACCCCTAAATAATAATTCCAAAGGGGACAATGAGGACACATCATGCCACGATATAGCGAAGAACGTAAACAGGCTATACTCAGCAAACTGCTACCCCCGCTGAGCCTAAGTGTTGCCGAGATTTCAAGAAGTGAAGGCATCGGATTACAGACCCTGTATAATTGGCGTGCCCAAGCTAGAGAACAAGGTCACCCCATACCAACGAACCATAAAACCCCTGATGACTGGTCAAGCGAAACCAAGCTTGCCACCATTATAGAGACGGCCACCCTAAGCGAGAGTGAACTTAGCGAATACTGCCGCAGCAAAGGCCTATATGTTGAGCAAATCAAAGCGTGGCGTACTGACGCCTTACAAGGCTTTAGCAGCAGCAAACAACAAAGCCTGAAAGACAAGCGTCAGCAGCAGAGCGATCGCAAACAGATCAAACAACTCACCCGAGAGCTTGCTCGAAAAGAAAAGGCTTTAGCTGAAACTGCCGCCTTACTGGTATTGCGAAAAAAGTTGGAAGCGTTTTGGGAGGAGCACGAGGACGACTGACCTTGCTCCCTAAGCGCAAGCAATACATAGACTGGATACAAGAGGCCAATCACTCAGGAGCCAGACTTAACCTTGCCTGTATTGAAGTTGGTATTAGCATCCGCACCTATCGGCGCTGGTACCGCGCAGGTCACGTGAATGGTGATAAACGGTGTGACGCCGTGCGCCAAGCTCCTAAGAATAAACTGAGCGCCTCTGAACAAGCCGCCATCCTAGCCGTGTGCAATCAGCCCCGCCTTGCCAGTCTGCCGCCCACCCAAATTGTACCGACCCTGCTTGATGAGGGGATATATCATGGCTCAGAGTCTACCTTTTATCGGGTGCTGAGGCAGCATGAGCAATTGGCTCACCGCGGTCGTGCACTTGCCCCTAAAGCCTCAAGCGCCCCAAAGACCTTTACTGCCACTGGCCCTTGCCAAGTGTTCTGCTGGGATATCACCTATCTGCCAAGTCCGGTACGGGGGCAGTTCTATTATTTGTACATGATAGAGGATGTCTATAGCCGTAAAATTGTTGGCTGGGAGGTTTATGACCACGAGTCAGGTGTACTGGCAGCTCAGCTGCTTGAGCGTACTTTAATCAGTGAGAATGCATTGCACACTGAGGTGGTGCTACACTCAGACAATGGGGCACCGATGAAAGCTCAAACCATGCGCATGAAAGCGTATGAGCTTGGGGTACTCACCTCTTACAGCAGACCGCGTGTCAGTAATGACAACCCGTTTGCAGAGTCTTTATTTAAAACCTGCAAGTATCGCCCTAATTGGCCTATCGATGGCTTTAAGAGCTTAGATGCGGCAAGACGATGGATGCTGAGCTTCACGCGCTGGTACAACAATGAGCATAAGCACAGTCAGCTGAACTTTGTGACGCCCAATCAGCGCCATACGGGTGAGGATAAGGAAGTACTGGCGAAGCGTCTGCTCACGATGCAGCGCGCTAAAGATGAAAACCCGATACGCTGGGGAACTCAGGAGGTGAGGAACTGCGAGCCTGTAGGGCCAACAACGCTAAATCCTGTAAAAGAGCAACAACAGCAAAGATTACAAGCCGCTTAATTTAGCTTGATGGTGACAACTACCTTGAAAAACTCCGTCGACACTTATTTCTAATATGCAGACTGCTTACCCCAATCATAAATACCGCGTTTGTAAGCATAAATCAGCATGATTAAGCCGGCGATAATCATCGGCGCGCTTAAGATTTGCCCTTTGGTCATCCAACCTAATAATATGAATCCTTGGTCAGCATCTGGCTGGCGGAAGAATTCAATGATAAAGCGGCTGATGCCATAGCCTAGTAAGAATACAGCGGAGGCGGCCATACGTGGACGTGGTTTTGATGAATACCACCATAAGAATATAAATAGCAGCAGACCTTCGGCAAAGGCTTCATATAGCTGTGATGGATGACGAGGCAATATGTATTGACCATTGACTTCAATCATCAATTCTTGCAATTGTGGATTGCTCTGTAATTGCTCCATATCAAACGCCGCGGCTTGCGGAAAGTAGGTCAGCCAGTTATAGCCACCGTCTGAGACGCGACCCCATAATTCGCCATTGATATAGTTGCCGATACGCCCAAACAGTAAGCCGGTTGGTACACAAGGAACGATAAAATCGAATACTTGAAAGGTAGTCTTTTTATATTTACGGGCAAAGAACCACATACCTAGCATGACGCCGATAAAGCCGCCGTGGAAAGACATACCGCCTTCCCAGACTTTTAATATATAGGCAGGGTTTTGGAGTAATTCACCGAACTGATAAAACAGCACATAGCCAATACGACCGCCTAAGATGACACCAAGCGCGCCATAAAAGACTAAGTCAGAGACCATGTCGGTGGTCCAATTGTCGCGTTTGGTACTGCGATACCAAGCCAAACCGTAAGCGGCAGCAAAGGCTAGCAAATACATTAGCCCATACCAGTGCACTTCCAATGGACCCAAGGAAAGCGCTACGGGATCATACTGAGGATGAATCATCATAAAGGCATCATAATTATTGGTAATAGAATGTATGAAATAGGCTTATATAAGAAATTTTTTGTCCAACAATTGAAAAGTACAACTATCGCAAGTCAGAATCTCATCTTATGGATAGAGAGACCTTCCAAGTAAACTCGCCTTCGATCTAATCTGAGCGATTCATAGACAGTATGAAGGTATTTACTACCTGGCAATCAACAACTTTACAGCAACCTCAAAAAGACACTCATCTTTGATAGTAATACTAACTTTGCCATTATGAGCATTGGCGATAGCTTGCACAATAGATAAGCCTAAGCCTGTTCCTGAATGCATCGTATTCGTTTTATCATGACGATAGAATCGCTCAAACAGTTTATCGGCTTCAATCTGATTTAATGGTTTGTCTAGACGGTTGGTCATAGTTATTCTTAACCAGAGCTGCTCTGGGGATTGAATATCGTCTTTTGGCGCATTAAGCGAGGTGCTTGAAGTGAGGACAGTAGCGGATATCATAATAGTGCTATTACTAGCCGCATAATAAATCGCATTTGACATCAGGTTGGCAAACAGCCGTTGCAATAAGCCTTTATCACCTAGTACTGTTTTAAAATCACCCGATTTTTCAAAGATTATCTCACGATCCTCAGCAATCATCTCATAATAATCTATAAGCTTTGTGATCAAGCTCTCTATATCGACATGACTGATTTGCGAATCACTCAGCTCTTTTTGAGTTTTTGCCAGTAATAACATATCGTTAATCATGGCGGATAACTGCTTTAACGTATCATGCTGATGATGCAATTGCTCAATGTATTCGTCGCTTTCTCTTGGCTTAGTTAACATGACTTGCGTTTGCGTACTCAGCGTCGCTATTGGCGTACGTAGCTCATGGGCGATATTGTCTGAAAACCGTGATAATGATTCAAAGTTACTTTCAAGCTTGACCATCATAGAATTATAAGACTCCGTTAGTGGACGTAATTCTAACGGCATATCGCCAACCACAATTCTTTCATCTAACCTTTGAAGATTAATGCCTTTCATCTTTTGTACGATAGTAGCTAGGGGAGCAAAACCCCAGTGTACACTTAGTGCTGCTACTGAAACCAATAATAAGGTAATGGCGATAAGTATCAAGCTCAGCTGGCGATTAAACTGGATAAGATATTGATGATGCACATCGATAGGTAGAGCAATAAATGCCAAAACCTCTTGATGTGTAATGATAATGGCTCGGTAATGCCTATTATTTATCTTGATCATAAACTGCTGATCGCGATAGTCCTGCAATAGTTGTAACAAGCTAAAATCTGCCGGTAGATCATTGATGAAATTACTGGGATCGCTGGACAATAAATTGCCGTTTTTGTCTGATATTAACGTTTTTAAATCATAGTCTAACCAAGAAGAATGTAGATGATTGGCATCAATTAGCGCTTGCGACTTTGACACTGTAAAAGGTTCTATGTGATCGTTAAAATTCACCATGCGTTTACGCAGGTTAAAAGCTGCATGGGTAATAATCTCTGAGTCCATTTGCTCAAAGTGCTCGTTAACAGAGCGCTGAACCCATATATAAATAACAACTTGAGAGATAACAACAAATATTGTCAGTAAAAAAACAGTACGCCATAACAAAGGCCAGCGTCGATTCTTAAATTTATCTCTCATTTTATTTTAGATCATCTTTGTTGGTGTCATCGTCGCCCATGCTACTGTCTGCTCCGACATTCAGTGGCTCTAATCGATAGCCCATACCGCGTACTGTGTGAATCAGCTTTATATCAAATCCATCATCAATTTTTATCCGCAAGCGCCTTATAGCCACGTCAATGACATTCGTATCACTGTCAAAGTTTATATCCCATACTTGCGAGGCGATCACAGTGCGCGGCAGTACCTCACCTTGACGTTCTAAGAAAAGTTGTAATAAAGCAAATTCTTTAGCAGTCAATTTTATGTTGGTATCGCCTCTATGAACGGTGCGTTTGGCAATATCCATTTTCAGATCAGCTATGTGTATGACCGAGCTTTTATAATCAGATTGATTGGCACGGCGCAATAGGCTTTTTATTCTAACAATCAGTTCAGCAAAAGCAAAAGGCTTGGTCAGATAATCATCGCCACCAATTTCAATGCCCTTAATCCGATCGCTTAAATCATCTTTAGCGGTTAAAAATAAAACAGGCGTATGCTTTCCAGCAGCACGGTAGCGCTGTATCAGCTCAAAGCCGCTGACGTCAGGCAGCATCACATCCATCACCACCACACTAAAATCTTCAGTCATTAACGCATGATAGCCATCTAAACCTGTCATGTGATGATCCACGATGAAACCGGCCTCAGTTAAGCCTTTCTTAATATATTCTCCAAGGTTTTTCTCATCTTCTACTAACAGTACTTTCATCGTTGCTTACCTTTATATCATTATAGTTGTCAACAGCGTATCACTAACATTGTTAGCTTATCAGCCATATATTTATCAGGAACCCTTGTTATAACAGTGTTCTTTGGATAGAGACAGATGCTGGTATTTGGTTTTAATGACAAGAAGATGACAATATTATGCTGTTCCTAACGAACATGTAATATCCGTGTCATCTAGCTGTCAGCCACCATTTAGTATTCTAAATCAACTCCGCATATTGGCTTGTCTCTGATACAGACTGCCTCTACGAGTAAAGCAATTATCCTACTTAAACAGTTTGTTATTTATCTTTAAAGGGTCTTATATGAAAAATTATAGTTCATTAAAAAAAGCAGCTTTGCTTTCAGTATCGATGTTAGTGGGCATGTCAGCGGCCAATGCGCATACCACAAACTTAGATGCTTCTGTTCTCGGTAATTGTGATGCGCTCACTAGTTTTGCAAGAAACGCAGATCATAATGATGCACAAATGTCCAAAGAGCAAAAGAAAAGTTATGTCGACGCCAGAGTGGCTTGTCAGGTTCAACATCAAGATCAACATTTGCAGTCTGAAAAGTATTTTGTAAAAAAATATGGTAGCGATCGTGATAGAAATGCTGAAGCCATATTAAATGAATATATCGCGCATTAGAATCTAAAACAGTGAGAATGACAGCATTGTAATCTAAAGCAGTGAGAATGACAGCATTGTAATCTTAACGTCATCTACCAGTCAGAATGATTAATGTATCATTTAGGCTGGTTTAACAGCTATTGAACTCAATAGCCTTTAATCCAAACAATAGGAGTTAATCATGTCACAATTTAAATTACTGTCTAAATCAATCGCAATGACGGCCATCGCTCTTGTCGTATCGACCTCAGCTATGGCGCATGACCCTAAAATGCATGCTGAAAAAGATCAAATGAACTGTGAAAAAATGCAAAAGCATATGGATATGATGGGAAAAATGGATCATAGCAAGATGGACATGAGCGATCCTGCCATGAAAGCGATGATGGCTAACATGGGTAAAATGAAGCAAATGTACCAAAAACACTGCGTTACTAACGACAGTAAATCTTAAAAATTTTAGCTCTGTTAAATAGCAGTCAACACTTAACGGAAATAAATTGTTAGGAAAACATATGAAATTTTTATTGGGTGCGCTCTTTACCGTATTTGTGGCAATCGTTAGCGTGTTTGCGGTTGTTACTAGTGGCGTTGTCAATGTGGGAGCTGACCAAGAGCATAGCCCAATGATGTTTAGCTTTTTAGAAACTGCTCGCAATCGTTCCATAGAAAATGCCAGTAAAGATATTGTGGTACCAGATTTAGAGAAGGTTGAGCTAATCAGTTCTGGTGGCGCGGACTATAAGGATATGTGTGCAGGCTGTCACTTGTCTCCGGGAGTGGCACAAACTGACTTTAGTGAGGGCTTATATCCAAAGCCGCCCAACTTTACCAAGGCTGATATTGTCAAACGTTATCAAACAGAAGACGGTGCAAAGCAAAGCTTTTGGGCAATCAAGCACGGTATTATGGCATCTGGAATGCCTGCGTGGGGCGCGTCCCATGATGACGCTAGAATGTGGGCAATGGTTGCTTTTATCAGATCGTTACCTGAATTAGATGAAGCTCAGTACACGATGCTAACCACTAGGATAGATGGCGATATGATGGACATGTCATTTGATGGTGATATGAATATGTCGGATGATGGATCTGGAATGCAGCATTAATACTTTCTAGATATGAAAGCCTCCTAACTCACGGTTGTCGCTATCACCAATGTAGTACTGAACAGTGCTGCATTTAATGTTTTTAGTTAAGTACATAAGAATTCAAATATAGGGTGTAAGTTTTTAGAATAGCGAGCATAACAATAGACGTTTAGGAGTAATTTAATGAGACATTACACACATGTGCTTTCTAATGGACATAGCTGGTTATCCGGTCGTGTCCTTTTATTGGTGGTGACATCGTCACTCTCGTTAACGCTAGCCGCTTGCAGCCAATCTAATACCAGTGGCTCTGATTCTCAACCAGTAAAGGTTGAACAGTCTGCTACCCAGAATGCACAAGTACAAAATGAAAGTTCTGCTCCTACAAATGCTCCCGTTAACAGCTCGTCATCATTACTCAAAAACGTCTCAGCCACGGTTTATAAAGATGCCAACTGCGGCTGCTGTAAAGAATGGGTAGGCTATGCAAAAAACAATGGATTAAGTGCAACCACGCACGATGTGGAAGATCTATCCTTATTTAAGGAGCGTTATGGCGTACCACAGCAAATGCGCTCTTGTCATACCACCGTTACCACCGACGGTTTTGTCTTTGAAGGGCATGTCCCTGCTAAACACATGGCTGAATTCTTAGCAAATCCTCCTGCACAAGCTATTGGACTTGCCGTACCGAGTATGCCGGTTGGTAGCCCCGGTATGGAGTATGAAGGTAAATTCATGCCTTATAAGGTAATGCAGCTTAATAAAGACGGCACCACAGAAGTCTATGCTGCTATTGAGTCTCCTCAGCAGCAGCTGTAGTGTTGGCTTAGATGTGAATAGATTCTGTTAAATATCGAAAATGTTATAACTATAAGCTTAACCACCATCTCTCAAATTAAATCAGGTTATCATTATGAATAAAAAGAACATACTGAACCGCCGACGTTTTTTAACCGGATCCTCTGCTGTCCTTGGTGCCTCCTTGATGCCGACTATTGCTAGTAGCGCATTGGGACAATCGAGTCGCTCAGGCAGTCAGGGCGCTACTATTAACAGTGATAAACCCGATCATAAAGTACCCATACTGACAGGCAAAGAGTTTGATCTTTATGTCAGCAAAAAACCCATCATTGTTGATGGCAAGTCAAGCACGGCGACGCTCATTAATGACTCATTACCAGCGCCAACGCTAAAAATGCGCGAGGGCGATACGGTAGTGATACGTGTTCATAATCAGATGGATGAATCAACCTCTATCCATTGGCATGGACTACTAGTACCGTTTGAGATGGACGGGGTGCCGGGCATTAGCTTTGATGGTATTCCTGCGCACAGCACCTTTACTTATAAATTCAAATTAAAACAATCAGGCACTTATTGGTATCACTCACACAGTGGGTTCCAAGAACAAACCGGTATGCTGGGTGCCATTGTGATTGAACCTAAAGGGCGTGAGCGTCATCCTATCGACGAAGACCATGTGATCGTGCTTAGTGATTGGACCAGCCGCAACCCGCATAATCTCTTGAAGCTGCTCAAACAGCGCGCCGACTTTGATAACTACCATCTACCAGACTTCAAAAAACTGCTTGCTGATATTGCCGAAACGGATATGAAAACCGCGTTTGATAAGCGCAAAATGTGGAATCAGATGCGCATGATGCCCACTGATTTTACGGACTTGTCGGGTGAAAACACATTTACCTACCTTATCAATGGCAAAACGACCGCAGCTAATTGGGCGCAAATCGTCAAAGCAGGACAGCGCGTTAAATTACGCTTTATCAATGCCTCAGCGCAAACCATCTTTGATGTACGCATACCCGGTCTTAAAATGACAGTCGTCTCAACGGATGGTAATGATGTCGCACCAGTCGCTATTGATGATTTTCGTATTGGCGTGGCTGAGACCTATGATGTCATTGTCACCCCGACCAAAGATGCGCATACCATATTTGCCCAAAACATAGACCGTTCGGGCTATGTCGCAGCAACGCTTGCCACCAAAGAAGGTGCTCGTGCGGCAACGCCTGCTATGGACAAAATTGAATGGCTCACCATGGCAGATATGATGGGTGCTATGGGTGCTAATGGTTATAAAGCTAAGCACGCTAAAACAGAATATGACTTTAAGTCTGATATGCGTGTGGACAGTCCACGTATGAACCTTGACGATCCAGGTATCAACCTGCGCAATATTAATAGAGAGGTATTGAATTATAGTCAGCTACGCTCTGTCGATGAGGCAATATTTGCGGAGCAGCGCAAGCCTACCCGAGAGATCGAGCTACATTTAACCGGTAACATGGAGCGCTATATTTGGGCGTTTGATGGGGTTAAGTTCAGTGAGGCCACGCCGGTCAATATCAAGCCGGGTGAGCGCGTGCGTATTACCTTAGTCAATGACACGATGATGAATCATCCGATGCATTTACATGGGATGTGGAGCGATTTGCGCATGCCTAACGGTGAGTTTCAGGTGCGCAAGCATACTATGATGGTGCAACCAGCTCAAAAAATTAGCTTTGATGTCACAGGAGAAGCTGGTCGATGGGCATGGCATTGTCATCTGCTCTATCATATGGAAGCCGGTATGTTCAGAGAAGTGGCGGTCGTTTAAGCAAATCTTTGGTTGATAGGTGAGAGATGAGATGAAAATACATAAAGTGGGTTTACGGTTCGCTGGGGTATCATCATTGGTATTACTAGCATCATCATTTGCTAATGCTGCTGACCCTGCCACTGCTAAAAAAGACATGACTATGTCAGATATGGACCATAGTAGTATGGACATGTCGGATATGGATCACAGCAAAATGGATATGTCTGGTATGGACATGTCGGATATGGATCACAGTGGCATGGATATGTCAGGCATGGACCATGGCAGTATGGATATGTCAGGCATGGACCATGGCAGTATGGATATGTCAGGCATGGACCATGGCAGTATGGATATGTCAGGCATGGACCATGGCAGTATGGATATGTCAGGTATGCAAGGTGGTAAAGCTCCAGCTGATGCTCGCAGTCCTGACTATTCAAACGGTGTTCCCTATGGACGCTATGGTCAGCCTATGATGATGGGTGATATGCCATTATGGGGCGTTTCTGTAGACGATTTAGGCTATCAGTTTGATGACGATCAGATTAATTATGAGGTTAGTGCTTGGTATGGCCTAGATGAGCGCCGTCTATCTTTACGTAGTGAAGGTAGTGTTCAGACCAAAGATGAGAAAGACATTGATAGTCTGACCTCATTGTCTTACTGGAAGCCGCTAAGTATTTTTTGGAATGGCGAAGCAGGGGTCGCCTATGATACCAAGAATGATAAGCCTGCCATTATGGCCGGTATTGTCGGCACAATGCCTTACTTTATTGAAACAGATGCTAGAGCATATCTCTACACCGATGGTCAAGTTAGGCTTGATCTTGGTGCAGAATATGAATGGCGTTTGAGTCAGCACTGGGTTGTGATACCGGAAGTTGGTCTGTCAGCTTTTAGTAAAGACGATATTGACAATCATATCACCAAGGGATTCAATGAATTAGAGACTGAAGTTAGACTGACTTATGAAACCTTAGGTCGTCAACTGGCACCTTACGTCGGTGTGAGCTATGAGACGGCTCTTGGCAGTGCGCGTGACCAGCGGCGTCAAGAAAATGAATCGGTTGATAGCAGTAGTTTGACTGCCGGTGTTAAATTCTGGTTCTAACATTGTCAAAATTATAGGAGATATATTATGAATACTTCTGATCAAAACAGCATGAATCATCAAAGCCATCAACAGGGCATGAATCCTTATGTGAAGTTCACTTTGATGATTCTGACGTCTACGATTGTAATGTTTATCATGATGTATTTTAATACCTATCAATTGGATCATGTTTATTTTAGTGAGACCCGAGCTTATATGGCGCTCTACATGGGTGCCGGTATGGCCGTCATTATGCTGGCCTTTATGGGTAATATGTATAAGAAGACCAAGGTAAATCTACTGGTTTATGGAATAAGTGTAGTAATGTTTGCTGTAGGTATTTGGGGTGTGCGTTCCCAAGCAACGGTTGATCAAGTCGATTGGATGCAAGCCATGATACCTCATCACTCGATTGCCATTTTGACGAGCTCAAGAGCAGATATTGAAGACCCTAGAGTACAACAGCTCGCTGACGATATTATTAAAGCGCAAAAGCGTGAAATCGCTGAGATGCAAGCGCTTATTGAAGAGCTCGAATAGACGGCTATATATAGAGGTATGGCAAGCTAAGAAATTGATTATGAAAAAATGGTGATACCTGGTATCAGCGCTATAGTCTTCGCTGGTACCTTTACCTTAAAAGGACAGATTGCACAGATAATTAATGTGATTTTTTACCTACCCCTTCAACTGCAGTAACTGCTCTTTGTTTTACTGTTCTTATTTCAAAACCTCTTATTCCTATATCGAAATGTTCAATATCTGTCGATTGCTATTCTTGAGTGATAGTAAGCATCTAAAAGTATACGCTCGCCCACCACTGTCAATATGAGTGCTATGAGTCTTGGAGAAATACTATGATGGAAGGCATGGGTTGGGGTTGGATGGCTCTCTGCTTGTTGTTTGCGCTACTATTTTTCGCAGTACTAGTACTAACAATCATGGCACTGCTCAAGTATTTGCGTGATAAAAACTAAATTCCAATTGAAAAGTATAGAAATTATTTTTTAGAGGTTTTTAGATTAATGATTAGATGAATAGCAATCGAGGATTGATGATAGTGCTTTAAGAGTTGTACTTATTATAAATATTTATTGTCTTCAAGGAGTGGTTTTATGAAACATATTGCCGATGAAAAATCTATCAAAGGTGGTCAGTACGATAAAGTACCAGAAAATTATAGTGGTACGGTTTATATCTGCCCGATGCATCCTGAGGTTAGAGATACTGAAAAGAGCGATTGTCCGATATGCGGCATGTTTCTTAAACCTGAAGACGAGGTTGCTGAATCCAACAACCATGAAGATAGTCATGCGCATTGTCATGGAGCGGATGCTAATAATAGTAATGAGGTAAATTCTGTCGAAGACGATAAGTACGACAAGATACCGGAAAATTATAGCGGTACGGTCTATATTTGTCCTATGCATCCAGAAGTAAGAGATGTTGAAAAAAGTGACTGCCCAATATGTGGCATGTTTCTTAAACCTGAAGACGAAGTTGCTAAAGATGATAGTCACGCTAGCTGTCATGGAAAGGATACTGATAGTAGCGGAGTAAAATCTGTTAAAGGCGGTAAATACGATAAAGTACCTGCTGATTACGATGGCACGGTATATACCTGTCCTATGCATCCTGAAGTGAGAGACGTTAGAAATAGCGGTTGTCCGATATGTGGTATGGCGCTTGAGCCCGAAACGCTTACTATCGGTGAAGAGGACACCTCAGAGCTTGACGACATGACTCGTCGTTTTTGGATATGTACCGTGTTGACTGTACCGCTATTAATATATGTGATGAGCGGTATGTTTGACTTAAACGTAGTTAATTTTAGTCAGTATGGTATCTCCTCAAAGATCTTACAATGGGCTGAGTTAGTGCTCGCGACCCCTGTAGTGCTTTGGGGCGCCGCCCCGTTTTTCGTCCGTGGCTGGCAGTCTATAAAAAGCCGCAATCTAAATATGTTTACCTTGATTGCGATAGGCGTAGGCGCTGCTTATATTTTTAGTATTGTCGCGACCTTTTTTCCCGATATTTTCCCAGACAGTTTCAGAGATGCCTCTGGTCAAGTCGGAGTCTACTATGAAGCGGCAGCGGTCATTGTGACCTTGGTGCTACTGGGTCAAGTATTAGAGCTCAAAGCTAGAAGTCAAACTTCAGGTGCGATTAGAGCTTTGCTTGAGCTCGCACCACCAACCGCAAGACGTGTCGATGAAAACGGTGAAGAAGTCGAAGTCTCGCTTGATGAGGTCGTCACTGGCGATAAGCTACGGGTTAAACCAGGTGAGAAACTACCCGTAGATGGTACAGTGATCGATGGTAATAGTAATGTTGATGAATCAATGGTGACGGGTGAGCCAATCCCTGTATCAAAAGTAGCAGGAGATACAGTGACTGGTGGTACGGTAAATGGCACCGGAACGCTATTAGTCGAAGCGGTCAATGTTGGAGCAGATTCAGTATTATCTAAAATTGTACAAATGGTTGCTGAAGCCCAGCGTAGCCGCGCACCTATACAGAAATTGGTAGATAAGGTAGCTGGGTGGTTCGTACCGATCGTGCTTATTTGCTCCGTCATTACCTTTATTGTCTGGGCGATATTCGGCCCTGAGCCCGCTATGGCCTATGCCTTGGTTAACGCGATTGCGGTACTGATTATTGCTTGTCCTTGTGCCCTTGGTCTAGCGACGCCGATGTCCATTATGGTTGGTACCGGCAAAGGCGCGCAAAACGGCGTCCTCATCAAAAATGCTGAAGCGTTAGAGAGTATGGAAAAAGTCGATACCATTGTCGTCGACAAGACCGGAACACTGACCGCTGGTAAGCCCGAGCTTACCGCAATTGATGCGCAGGTAGGTCAAGATGAAGACGAGTTCCTCGCATTGGTAGCCTCAGTAGAAAGCGCTAGCGAGCATCCTTTAGCAGAAGCTATCGTTAGAGCAGCTCAAGAAAGATCACTCATTATTCCTAAAGCTACTGACTTTAATTCGACTACTGGCGAAGGCGTACAAGCCGTGGTCGATGGTAAGAAAGTCGCTATTGGTAACTCTAAGCTTATGGAAAGCCTAAATAGTTTTGATAATGAGCTGTCCACTAAAGCTGATGTCCGTAGAAAAGACGGTGAAACGGTAATGTTTGTGGCTATAGACGGTAAAGCTGCTGGTATTATTTCAGTTGCTGACCCTATTAAACCAAGCACTAAAGAGGCTATTTCACTGCTTCATGACGCAGGTTTAAAAGTTGTGATGCTAACCGGTGACAACGAAAAAACCGCGCAGGCAGTCGCCAATAAACTAGGTATTGATGAAGTTCATGCGGATGTCTCACCAGAGGATAAAAACCGTATCGTCAAAGAAATGCAAGACAGCGGTAAATTGGTCGCTATGGCGGGTGATGGTATCAACGACGCACCAGCGCTAGCGCAAGCTAATGTTGGTATCGCTATGGGAACCGGTACCGATGTGGCGATGGAGAGTGCGGGCATTACCCTGCTAAAAGGTGATTTAATGGGCATTGCCAAAGCTTATAAGCTTAGCCACGCCACCATGCGCAATATCAGACAGAATCTGTTTTTTGCCTTTATCTACAATGCACTTGGTGTTCCTATTGCCGCAGGTGTGCTCTATCCCACATTTGGGCTTCTGCTCAGTCCGATGATAGCAGCGGCAGCGATGAGCTTGTCGTCATTCTCGGTGATTGCTAACGCGCTGCGATTGCGCCGTTTGAAACTATAATTCTGGTACGGTAAAAAGTGTTCTAAAGCACACTGACACATACTGGTCTAAACAAGATCACAAAATATAAGGATACCGTTATGGGCAGCTTTTCTATTACACATTGGCTGATTTTATTGGTCGTAGTGGTGGTCGTATTTGGTACTGCCAAGCTTAAAAATGCAGGTAAAGATTTAGGCGGTGCGGTGAAGGGTTTTAAAGAAGCGGTCAAAGATGAAGAACCCGAGAATGCTCGCAAAAATCATGTGCTTAGCCATGAAAATAGTACGCCAGCTGCAAGTAATGATTTAAATACGCGTGTAGGTAATCAGGCTGATGATATGGAAATCAGCCCTATTTCCACTGATGACCAGCCTAAAGTATGAAGCGCACCGCTTATAAATAGCGGCACTAAGTAGTCTATTAATATATGTGACTGTTATGTTTGATATTGGGTTTTCCGAATTACTCTTGTTTGGCGTCATTGCTTTAATCGTATTGGGCCCAGAAAAACTGCCGCAAGCCGCACGTACCGCTGGGCAATGGTATGCCAAACTGCGCCGTACAGTATCCACTCTACAATCTGAAATAGAAGCTGAGCTTGATCTAGCTGAAACACGTCAACAAATGCAAAATGAACTTGCGAAAATCCGTCAGACCGAGTCGGATATGAAGCGCGAATTAGCAGAAATGCGTGGCAGTATGCAAAAGTTTGAGCAGTCACAGAACCAAAGCCTAGACGCTTCACATCAGTCAATCACCCCTTATGATAAAGACCATCAACAGAATACTACCTCCTCGTTCATTAAACAGGAGGCGGATCAGTGAGCCTATTTAAACGGCAAAAAAGTCGACAAGAAAAAATAACAGATATAGAGTTTGAGGCGCCAACAGATACAACACAGAATAGTGAGTCTGGAGATACGTTAGGTACGCTTGGCGATATGCCTATTACCGGACATTTAATCGAGCTGCGTACGCACTTAATAAGAATATGCGTGGTCGTCTTAATTATATTCTTAGTATTGGTGGGATTTTCACGCGAGCTTTATAATCTTTTATCAGACCCATTAGTGGCGCAGTTACCCATCAATTCGACCATGATTGCCACTGATATAACGTCAAACTTTATGGCACCCATTCGCTTAACGATATTCGTCGCCGCATTTTTAGCAATGCCTTATATCCTGTATCAAATTTGGTCATTTGTAGCTTCCGGCTTATATAAAAAAGAGAAGAAAATTGCCATTCCTGTACTGCTATCTTCGATATTTCTATTTTATGCTGGTGTTGCTTTTTCCTACTTTGTCGTACTCAAAGGGGTATTGAAATTTTTTATTATGTTCGCTCCGCAGAACGTTATACCAATGACCGATATTGACAGTTATCTGAGCTTTGCCCTCAAGCTATTTATGGTGTTTGGACTGACTTTTGAGATTCCAGTGGTTACCTTATTGCTGATAATGGCCGGAATCGTTTCTACTCAAATTTTAGAAGATAAGCGTCGTTATATCATAGTCGGCTGTTTTGGGATCGCCGCGGTAGTGACACCGCCTGATGGTGTATCAATGCTGTTGTTGGCGATTCCTATGTGGCTATTATTTGAGCTGGGTTTACTCTTAGCAAAGATATTAATTAAAAATGAACGAAATAATGATTTAGTCTCAGGGAATGAAACATTAGAAAGTAGCTAGCACTACTTAAATACGCCAAGAACCTTTTTTACTTTTTACTTTTTACTTTTTACTAGAGTATGTCAGCGTGAGTACTCTACTTAGCGACGGACTCTAAATGGAACACCCAACTAATAACAACGAAAAAAATGACGGTCTTGCAAATCGACTTAACCAAGAGTGCTACTGCATTACCCTTGATCGTAAAGCGCTTAATACAAGCCTTCAAGATCAATTGGTAGAAACTAGAAACAATCCAATAGGAGCGAACGAGCTTAATAAGCTTTTTTCAGCAACACCCGTGTTCGTTCCCAAAACAGAGATAGAGGCGATGGAGCGAATCGTCAGGGCTATCGAGTCAGCTGCCGAACTGCCATTGTATCAAGAGCAAGTGCTGTCGTGGGCACCAGAAATAGCTGCTTTCGACCCAGGCCCAATAGGGGCCCTCATGGGTTATGACTTTCACTTGGGTAGCGATGGACCTCAGCTCATCGAGGTCAATACTAATGCCGGTGGCGCATTTCTGAATGTGTTGCTCGCTCGCGCACAAAAACGCTGTTGCAACCCCTCAGAGCAAAGCGCTGCAACCAATCAAATGCTAGATAGGTTCGAGGAAGCAGTGTTTGACATGTTCAAACAGGAATGGCAGCGACAGTCCGCTGTTGCTATGCCCAATCGGATAGCCATTGTGGACAATGACCCCGAGAGTCAGTTCATGTTCTTAGAGTTTGAGTTAGCCTGTCAACTGCTCCAAGCTAGAGGTATTGATACTGTGATACTTGATCCCTCTGAACTCGAGTATATCGACGGTACGTTAACAGCCCATGGCCAGAAAATCGATATGATTTACAATCGGCTTGTCGACTTTGCATTTGAGGACCCTGACCATGTATTGCTTAAGCAGGCTTATTTAGAGGGTGCTGTGGTAGTGACACCCAATCCCCGCGTACATGCTATGTTGGCCAATAAGCAAAACCTGACATTGCTATCAGACTCCCAAATATTGCGCTCTTGGGGTCTGGATGAGGCTGCAGTGGAGTGCCTCGAAAGGTCTGTACCGAGGACTAAGATTGTATCAAGAGACGATGCAGCAGAGTTGTGGCTTACTCGGCGGCAACTGTTTTTTAAGCCAGTTGCTGGTCATGGAAGCAAAGGCGTTTATCGCGGTAGCAAACTGACTCGACGCGTCTTCGAAAACATTCTGGATGAAGATTATATCGCACAGACCTTTGTCCCTGCAGGAGAGAGATCACTCAAAATTGATGACATCGTAACAACAAGAAAGGTAGATATACGTCTTTATACGTATGGCGGAAAACTGTTACTACCTGCTGCGCGTGTGTATCAAGGTCAGGTGACTAACTTCCGTACGCCAGGCGGTGGATTCGCGCCTGTCTTTCAGGTGTGATCGTCTAGGTCTTATTTAGATGGCATTAGGCTGTTATAAGTCCGGTTAACTAATTCAATATTCGGTGGTGTGTCAAAAAGTATGCTGATTAAAACTTGAACAATTTTTGAAGCCTTGAAAGCCCTATAGAATCAGAGAACTTAGCATAGATTTCTTATTGACTTCTATCGCCAGCATACTTTTTAGAACACCACCAAAATTTTAAATTCTATAAAAATCAAAAGCCTACGATAAGTTGAGATTGGCGTAATTTTTACTATTGTTGGAACACGTTAGATCCTTATATAGGAAACCAAACCAGTGAGAGGGCCTGAGTGGTCCCTTATAGGTATACCTTAGCGGAACCAGCTATCTCACCCTTCAAACATATTAACAGACTACTCAAAATAGACTGTTAATATGGAACCATCTATAACAGACTTTAGAATTATAGGACTGGTTGCTGTGCTTTTTTCCTATCATTAGCCTATACCTAAAAAATAAGGTGGTGTTCTAAAAAGTATGCTGACATCAGACATAGCCATAATTGATGTAAAAGAACACCAAATCAAAC
>NZ_JADGFW010000018.1:0-15534 GCF_016613355.1 Psychrobacter sp. M9-54-1
ATATTAGGTCTCCGACAATCCCGGGGCGGTTCAATACCTTTAAAGAAGGTGTGATAGAAACAGAGCATGTAAACAAAAATGACAATCCTGCGCGTCAGCCAGATCGCCGCGATCAAGAAGGTAATGCTTTCGACGAAGGGATAAATGAGCATACCACCATGCCTGAAGCGGCCAAAAGCACCGATATAAACGATTTAAATCGCTATGCCAATGTCGATAATGCGCAAACACGCGTACTAAATCCTGATGAAAAAGATTTCTAATAGTTAAGGTTGAAGGTGTTTAGCGTGGCTAAGAGTGCTAGCAAATATAGATAGCTATTTTTTATATGCTTATAATTATAAAGAGAAGGCCTATGACTATACAAAACGACAAGAACGTTAATGCTACGGACGTTAATGATAAGGATGTTGATGTAAATCAGCAAAAGCTGAATCATCCAGAAAATAACTCTAATCTAAAAGATGCCGATGACAATAATGGTATTGTACCTGACGATGCCCTGCAAAAGGTCAATCCGGCAGAAGCAGAACGGTTGACGGATGACCACGATCCCCATCATGTGGTAAAAAATCACAAACAATATGATACTTCGATAACCGAAAGCGATAAATAATGGCTTTCAGAACAATAAAAGATTGAATGAAATAAGAAACGGATAATTTATAGTGGCGCTTTAAGTAAAATTTATAGTGTCGCTTTAAGTAGTAAGATTTAAAAAGGTTTAACCCTTAGCAAGAATTTATACGCTAACGGTTAAACCTTTTTTATTTCAGGTGAAAATTAATAAGATGATTAGATAATTAAGCAGGGTTACCACTATGAAAGCGTAGCTCGCTATCTGGACTTGATATCAGCTCTGCTTCAACTTCTTTAAAAAAGGCGACACGTTCGTCAATATTATCTTCAGCTAAAGACTGCGCCAATGCCAAATAATCTTCAAAATGGCGACTTTCTGATTTAAGTAAGTAGCGATAGTACTTCGCCAATCGTTCATCATTAATGACTTCTGCCAATGCGGCAAAACGCTCGCAAGAACGTGCCTCGATAAATGCCCCAATAATTAAGACATCTACCATCGCCGCTGGCTCGTAGGTACGTTTATGCTTGAGCATGCCTTTGGCATAACGTCCAGCGCTCAGATATTTCCATGCTTGCCCGCGCTCATTCATGATGCCGAGCACTTGCTCATAATGCAGCATCTCCTCGCGTATCAATTGTGCCAATTTGCGCTGTAAGTCATAAGAAAACTCATAACGAAAGATTAAATTCATCGCCGTACCAGCCGCTTTTTTTTCGCAGTTGGCATGGTCTTGAATGATTAACGGCAAATCCGCAAGGGCAGCATCGACCCAAGCCTGCGTGGTACGTGCGCCTAAAAATTCATAAATAGGCGATAGGTCTACTTTTAGTGGCGTTCTTAATTGCGCGATATCGACACTGTCTTCTTGAGAGGTTTCTTCTTGAGATATGTCTTCGTCAGCGTCATTATTTTGGGTTAGCGTTGCAAGATCATGAGTATTAATAGTCATAGTTTTTCGGGCTTTTTAAAGAGTAGGTGTAAGGCAGTATTTATTAGGTATTAATAAAAAATTTTGAGAATAATGCCTATTATAACGGCAAATATTTTTAATGGCGTTTGGCATTTCTGGCATGATAGATAATCAGGCAAGCTTGGTACTTTCAAATGCTTAGGCTTAACAGATAACTATTAAGCATAACTTGATGTAGTAATGATTACTTACGGTTTATACATTATTTCAATTCTAGCGCTTAAGCAGACTATTTACCGCACCTAAGCCCATATAGGTTATAGGGTATCATTTATAGACAGCCTAAGTATTTACTTAGTGAATGGTCTTTCCTTGTTTATTTCATTATTTGATAGTAGGATGAGATTTTGCTTTTAGAATATCTTGTCTTACTATTATTATCAGTTAATAGCTAGCCAATCGGTATTATATCAACTATCCATGCCAGCGCAAAAAGTAACGCTTAGCGCCCTAGCATTGGCTTTGCACTGCACTAAGTAGTAGCAATATAGATAATAGCAATCCGGGATTAACACACTTCACGAACAGATAAGGATAACAATATGAGCCAGTCTTCTAACGCCAATCGTATTCAAAAGGGCATTCTTGCCATCGATAAGCAGATGTTCGATTTTATTGAAAACGAAGTGCTGCCGAAAGTCGGTGTTGATTCAGACAGCTATTGGTCAGGTTTTGAAAAGGTTATTAAAGAATTTACGCCGCGTAATAAAGAGCTGCTCGCGACCCGCGCCAAAATTCAGAAGCAAATTGACCAGTGGCATCTCGACAATCCTGCCAAAAATGGCGATATTGATTACCCAGCTTATAAAGCGTTTTTACAAGAAATCGGCTACTTATTACCAGAAGGTGATGATTTCAAAGTCAGCACCCAAAACGTCGATGACGAGATTGCCCATATCGCAGGCCCGCAGTTGGTGGTACCAGTCCGTAACGCCCGCTATGCATTGAACGCAACTAACGCGCGTTGGGGTAGCTTGTACGACGCCTTGTACGGCACAGATGTCATCAGCGATGAAAACGGACAAGAAGCCAAAGGTGGCTATAACCCAACGCGTGGCGCCGCGGTCGTCGCCTATGCCAAAAAATTCTTAGATGAGAACTTTGCATTGGCATCAGGCTCATATACTGATGCTACTGGCTTTAAAGTTGTCGATGGCAAGCTTGAAGTTGTGCAAGGCGATAGCAGCACTGAATTAAAAGATGCCGCTCAGTTTGCAGGTTTTGTCGGCGAGGCTGAAAACCCAACTGGTATTTTGTTAAAAAACAACAACCTACACGCTGAAATCCAAATCGATGGCAGCCATCCAGTGGGTAAAGACGATCCAGCTAACATCAAAGACGTACTATTAGAGTCTGCTATCACGGCGATTCAAGATTGCGAAGACTCAATCGCGGCGGTAGATGCCGAAGAAAAAGTAGAAGTGTATCGTAACTGGTTTGGTTTGATGAATGGCGACTTGCAAGAAACCTTTGAAAAAGGCGGTAAAACTCGTACGCGTAAACAAAACCCAGACCGCGAATACACCACGCCAGATGGCGGCGCACTTATCCTACCAGGTCGCTCGCTACTCTTAATTCGTAACGTTGGTCACTTGATGCAAAACCCGGCTATCCTGGTCGATTTGGGTAACGGCCAAGAAGAGATTTTTGAAGGCTTAATGGATGGTTTGATTACTCCGCTATTGTCTTTAAATGATTTAAAAGGTAAAAACGAGCTATCAAACTCGCGCAAGGGCTCGATGTATATCGTTAAGCCAAAAATGCACAGCCCTGATGAAGTCAAAATGGCGAACGATTTGTTTAACGCCGCTGAAGACTTATTAGGCTTAGAGCGTAATACCATTAAAATCGGTGTGATGGATGAAGAGCGCCGCATGACGGTTAACCTCAAAGAAGCCATTCGCCAAGCAAAAGAGCGCGTGATCTTTATCAATACCGGCTTTTTAGACCGTACGGGTGATGAGATGCACACCAGTATGAACGCTGGACCCTTCGTCCGTAAAGGCGATATGAAATCGCAAGCATGGCAACCCGCTTATGAGCAGTGGAACGTCGATATTGGTTTAGAAACCGGTCTACAAGGCCACGCTCAAATTGGTAAAGGCATGTGGGCGAAGCCTGACGAGATGAAAGAGATGATGGAAAGCAAAATAACCCATCCACAAGCAGGCGCTAGCACAGCTTGGGTACCATCACCAACGGGCGCTACTTTGCACAGCATGCATTACCATGAAGTTAATGTTGCCGATGTACAAGACAGCCTAAAATCCCGTGAGCGTGCTAGCTTAGATGATATCTTGACCATTCCATTAGCCAAAGATAGCAACTGGACAGAAGAAGAGAAGCAGCAAGAGCTTGATAATAACGCTCAAGGTATCTTAGGTTATGTTGTGCGCTGGGTAAACCAAGGCGTTGGCTGCTCTAAAGTACCAGATATCAATGATGTAGGTCTCATGGAAGACCGTGCAACCTTACGTATTTCAAGTCAACATATCGCTAACTGGTTGCATCACGGCGTGGTAAGCGAAGAGCAAGTCATGGATACCATGAAGCGTATGGCAAAAGTCGTCGATGAGCAAAATGCGGGCGATAATGGCTATCAGCCAATGGCCAATAACTTCGATAATTCTTACGCCTTTAAAGCTGCCTGCGATTTGGTCTTTAAAGGTCGTGAGCAGCCAAGTGGTTACACTGAGCCATTATTGCATCAAGCGCGTTTAGACTTAAAAGCCAATACGCATTGCTAGTTCGTCATTTTTAAACGTTATTTTGGGGCTACTTACCCATAGTTAAGTAGTCCTTTAATAGCTAGCATGTGCATGCTTATTTAAAGCGATGTATATTTCTACGTTGATTACTTATAAAAATTTACCCCTATTTGCCAATGGCGAGTAGGGGTGTTTTTTTTGTTTTTATCTAAATAATCGTTAAACCTTAGGTTAAGCATGGGTTTAAGAATTTTTCGTCATAAAAGTCTCAAAAAATATGTTGCAAATTATGTCAAAGTTGTTATGCTTGTAATCGAAGTATGAGTTTGGTAACGGATGTTACGCAACAGAGCGATAAAGACCAGCATTTACATGGCAGTTACGATTCTAATCCCAGTTATGTAAGTCATGGTTTTTTTCATCTTACGGTAATAGCACTTCGCCACACTTGTTTCTGACTAATCTCGGTAGCCAGTTACACATTATATCTTTGAGGATTTGTGACGATACCATATTGGGCACCGGCTAATAATAGCTCGCTCATTACTAAAATTGTAAAGTGGAGATACCCCATGAAAAAACTACTTTTAGCTACAGCAATCGCTGCCCTATCTGTATCTGCAGCCAATGCCGCGCCAACTCTATATGGTAAAGCTTTTTTAGCTGCTGATTATGTTAATGCTGAGTTTGACGCCAATAACTATGATGAAGATACCATAGAAATCAACTCTCATGCTTCACGTATTGGTATCAAAGGCTCTGAAGCCATGACTGCTAATACTGATGTTATCTATCAGTTAGAATACGGCACAAGCGTCGATGGTGATACAAATGGTTTCACTAACCGTGACACCTATCTTGGTGTTATCAACAAACAGTTTGGTGAATTCCGCGTTGGTAAAAACCAGTCTACTTTAGACAGAATTAACAACGTTATCACTGCTGATAGTGGTTATTGGGATAACTTAGGCCAGAATGAATTTGAAGGTGAGGCTGTTGAAGCGTTGAACATGGCTGATAGTAGACGTGTTAATAGTTCAATTATCTGGACTGCACCGAAATACGATGGTTTACCATTAGAAATCTCTGCAATGTATAACTCTGATGATCAGAATAACAATGATAATTCTGGCTTCGGCGTTGCAGCTATGTTTGATCAAGGCACAGGCTTCACCGCTGGTGTTGCTTATGATAAAGACACTAACATCTCTGGTGATATCATCCGTGGTACAGCGACCGTTGATTTAGGCAAGTTCATTGCCGCTCCTGTAACTCTAGGTGCGCTATATCAAGTAGCTGATTATGATTATGATCGTGCTGAGGATACTAAGAAAGAGAAAGGTCTAATCATTAGTGCGGCAATGCCTTTAACTAACTTTGCTCGCCCAGCTTCTATCTATGCACAGTACAACAAAACTGACAACTTAAACGGTTGGAATAACGCTGATTCAGATCAAATCGTTGTTGGCGGTAAGTACTTCTTTAAAGACAACATGATCATGCATGCCTATGCTGGTATGAACAACGCTGACAATGTTAGATCTGTGAATATCGACGGTGATAACGTAACTTATGGCCCTTATGGCGATGCGGAAGTATTCGTAGTAGGTACTGGTCTAGAATACAAATTCTAATCTAAACATTATAATCTGATTATAGAAAACTCATCCTTCGGGGTGAGTTTTTTTGTTATGCCCTTTTTAAAGCGGCAGTGGCGTATAATAGTCATGCTTATGATAAATATGCACTGATGCGGGCGAAGCGCTAAAACGGAGTGTTTTAAAGAGTTTGTGCTTTTGCCCTATATTTTGTAGCGTATTTTTAGTAAAATCCTTCTTTACCAATTACCGACAGAGTACTATGACCAAGTTTATATTTGTGACCGGTGGGGTAGTGTCCTCACTAGGAAAAGGTATTACCGCAGCCTCTCTTGCAGCAGTCCTTGAAGCGCGTGGTGTAAGCGTAACGATGACCAAAATGGATCCGTATATCAATGTCGATCCAGGTACGATGAGCCCATTTCAACATGGCGAAGTGTTCGTCACCGAAGATGGCGCTGAGACCGATTTGGATTTAGGCTACTATGAGCGCTTTTTACGCCATTCAAAGATGAGTAAGAGCAATAACTTTACCAGTGGCCGTATCTATCAGAACGTTTTGAATAAAGAGCGCCGCGGTGAATATTTGGGCGGTACGGTACAGGTGATTCCGCATATCACTGATGAAATCAAAAGTAAAATCCTTGCCAGTGGCCAAGGCTACGACATCGCCATTATCGAAATTGGCGGTACGGTCGGTGATATCGAGTCACTTCCTTTTATGGAAGCGGTACGCCAAATGCAAGTAGAGCTTGGACGCAATCGTGCCATGCTGATGCATTTAACGCTGGTGCCTTATATTGCCAGCGCGGGCGAAACCAAAACTAAGCCTACTCAGCATTCAGTAAAAGAGCTACGTTCTATCGGTCTGCAGCCAGATATCTTAATCTGCCGCTCTGACCACCATATTTCACCAGACAATCGCCGCAAGATTGCACTATTTACCAACGTCGAAGAGCGTGCGGTTATCATGTGTGAAGATGCGCAAAGTATTTATCAAATACCGCGTACCTTGCATGAGCAAGATCTTGATGATTTAATCTGTGAGCGCTTTGGTCTTGATGTACCAGAAGCGGATTTAAGCGATTGGGATAAAGTGGTCGAAGCACAGCTCAATCCTGAAGCGGCAGTGACGGTTGCGATGGTAGGTAAGTATGTTGAATTGCCAGATGCTTATAAGTCTATCAACGAAGCTTTGCTACACGCTGGTATCACTCATAAAGCCGACGTCAAAATTGACTATATCGATGCTGAGCTATTAGAAACCGATGATGCTTTATTTGCTCGTCTAAACGATGCCGATGCCATTTTAGTACCGGGCGGTTTTGGTGAGCGCGGTACCAATGGCAAAATGAAAGCCATTACTTACGCGCGCGAAAATAACGTACCTTATCTTGGTATCTGCCTTGGTATGCAGCTGGCAGTGATTGAATATGCGCGTAATGTGCTACATATCGATGCCAATTCTTCTGAGTTCCATCGTACCGCGGCTGAACCTATCATCGGTTTGATTACCGAGTGGTTGGATGAGCGCGGCGAATTGCAGATTCGTAGCGATGATTCAGACCTTGGTGGCACCATGCGTTTAGGTGCGCAGCAAGCGGAACTGGTTGCTGGTAGTAAGCTTGCGCAAATTTACGGTTCAACCAATATCACTGAGCGTCATCGCCATCGTTATGAGATGAACAATCGTTATATCGAGCCATTAGAGCAAGCAGGTATGACGATATCGGGTTATTCTGCCAAGCAGCATTTGGTTGAGTCGGTTGAGATTCCTCACCATCCTTGGTTTATCGCCGTACAGTTCCATCCTGAATTTACCAGCTCGCCACGTGGTGGTCATCCACTGTTTAACAGCTTTGTCAAAGCGGCAAGGAATTATAGCGATAATAAATAGTCGTTATCGCACAACCGCTTAATAATCATAAAAAGACTGATCTTCGGATTGGTCTTTTTTTTTGGCTTGAATTCAGACTTTTCTAATGACATTTTTTATAGATACAGCTTTTATATCAGGTAGTTAAAATTATCAATTACGCTTGGATACTTTTTTTCATTGAGCTATCGGTTACAATAGGAAAAGTCAGATGAATAAACGCTGTTGATAACGACAGTAAATAACAATAATGAGGGTCAGCACTTCATGGAACATTTATTAACCGCGCAATCACACATCAAGCTCAATACGCCAAATGGCAATATGATTAACATCGGTAACGACCAGCCATTTGTACTATTCGGTGGTATGAATGTCTTAGAGTCCAAAGAATTGGCGTTTGAGATTGCCGAGCAGTATGTTGACATATGTCAGCGTTTGGGCATCGGCTATGTCTTTAAAGCCAGCTTTGATAAAGCCAACCGTTCAAGCTTACATTCATATCGCGGGCCGGGTTTAGAGCAGGGTATCGATTGGCTAGGGCAAATTAAAGAAAAGTTCCAAGTGCCAATTATCACTGACGTCCATGAGCCTTATCAAGCAGCGCCCGTCGCTGAAGTGGCTGATATTATCCAGCTACCAGCGTTTTTATCGCGTCAGACTGACTTGGTGCATGCGATGGCAAAAACCGATGCGATTATTAATATCAAAAAGGCGCAGTTCTTAGCACCGCACGAGATGCGTCATATTGTCAATAAATGCCTTGAAGGTGGTAACGATAAGCTGATTTTGTGTGAGCGCGGTAGTGCCTTTGGCTATAACAATTTGGTCGTCGATATGCTGGGTTTTGATACCATGAAGCAGATGGATGTCCCCGTGTTTTTTGATGTGACGCACAGTTTGCAGCAGCCGGGAGCGCGTAGTGACAGTGCTGGCGGTCGCCGTGAGCAAATCACCACCCTTGCTCGTGCAGGTATGGCGACAGGTTTGGCAGGTTTGTTTTTAGAGGCGCATCCAAACCCAGAAGTGGCGAAATGCGATGGTCCGTGTGCGTTGCGAACCAGTCAGTTAGAGCCGTTTTTGCGTCAACTTAAGCAGATCGATGAGTTGGTCAAAGGTTTTGAGATATTGGATACGCATTAATGCTATAAACGATAAGGGGATAAGATCATGGCGATTAAAGTTGCACAAGTCAGTATCGAGAATATCGATGATAATGAAGGGTTTGAGAGCGTGATGACGGCGCTAAAAAACATTACCGGTGTCACAGAGATTGAGCTACAGCCTGAAAACAGAATGGCATTTATCCATTATGATGATACCAAAACAACGGTACATGCATTTGTTGCGGCAATCAGCATGGTCGATTACGTGACTCAGCCGTTTCCTATTGATGCCCCGCAAAATCCACGTTATCATGATTAGAGATTACAGCTTACTCTTGTTTTAGAAATAGGAAGTGTGGCTTGTCGTTTTGGTATAAATTCACGGCTTTATTAATACAGTTATAACCAAACTTACTTGTTGTTAACAGTAATACGTCTTATGCTAGTTGCATGCTGTATTGATAATTAAGCGCATAAAGAGCATTATCAATACAGTTTTTGAACATTATAAAAAATTCACTAATAAAAAATCCGTTATAAGAATAAGGAGCCTATCATGGCAAACCAAACTAGAATTATTAATATCGATGGCATGACTTGTGGTGGTTGTGTGGCAAGTGTTCACACCGCGACTGACGGCATAGACGGCGTAGAGACAATCTCTGTTGATTTGGCTGATAACCTAGCGACAGTTACCTTTGATGACAGTAAGACCAGTGCAGAAGCTATTGCATCGGCTATTGAAGAAGCGGGCTTTGATGCCACCGTTGCTAACTCTTAAGATTATTTATATTTATAAAAGAACCGGCTCTCATGGCTGGTTTTTTTTAATGGCTAAAAAATGACGAGGCAGCAATAACTAATGTCTTTTCATTTATACGCCAATAGCTCTTGATGAGTTGCAAGCATAGAAAAAGTTGAATTACCGCCAATCATAACCATTTAATATTTATCTGAGTAGGTTTAGAAAAGGGCTATTCAAATACGCTTTCGTCTAACACCTTTATCAAGCTATTGAGCTTTTTTTCCGCGCAAACGAATGCCTAAATATCTAAACGCTATCACGCGCTTTAACGCAATAACGAGTTCTCTCTATGAATGACGCTACCCGTACCGCTAACAATGACCCCTATGAAGTTGAGACTGATATCCAGTCAAATACGCCGCTTGTGCCCAAGCGTGCGCACCTGCAACTGGCGATTGAGGGGATGACATGTCAGGCTTGTGCGTCTCGCATCGAGAAGGTTCTTAATAAGAAGCCAGCGGTTTATGAGGTCAATGTCAACTTCGCTGGCGAGACTGCCAATGTCGATTATGATCCGGCTCAGACCACGCCTGAGCAAATCACAGAATGGGTAAATAAAACCGGTTTCGTGGCCAATTTGCAGGCCGCTGATAGTTTGTTTGCTAAGTCAGATGAAGATACCGCAACTGAATATCCATGGCGCTTGATTGCCCTATGGGTGTGTTTGCTACCGTTTTTAGTGGGTATGGCAGGCATGCTCGTTGGGCAAGGTATGGCGTGGATGCCGCCTGTTTGGATTCAGTTTATCTTAGCGACCATTGTCCAATTTGGGCTGGCATTGCCATTTTACAAAAGCGCTTGGGCGTCTATCAAGGGTGGTCTTGCCAATATGGACGTATTGGTGGTCATTGGCACGGTAACCATTTGGGCGTATTCTACTTATTTATGGCTGACCCATGGCGATGGCACGTTAAGCAGCTTATTACAAAGCGGGCATGCAGGCGGACACGGACCAGCAGTGTATTTTGAAGCAGGGGTGATGGTCATTGCCTTTGTGCGTACGGGTAAATACCTAGAAGAGCGCACCAAAAAGCATAGTTTAAACAGTATCGATTTATTATTGTCTTTAACGCCTGATGAAGTCGAGCAACAGCAGCCGAATGGCGACTTTCATAATGTCGCGCTGCAAGATGTACAAGTAGGCGATATATTGCGTGCTAAGCAAGGCAGCCGCGTGGCAACCGATGGGACAGTTATCGATGGTAGTGGCTGGTGTGTGGAGAGTCATTTAACCGGTGAGTCCGTACCACTTAAAAAAGAAGCAGGCGATATACTGCTAGCAGGGGCGTTGGTCGAAAATGGCAGCTTACTCTATCGCGTCAGTGCAAAGGGCAGCGATACCAAGCTCGGTGACATGGTACAAGCGCTGAGCGATGCGCAAGGCTCAAAAGCCAATCTAGCGCGCCTTGCTGATAGAGTAACGGCTATTTTTGTCCCTGTGGTAGTAACGATTGCCTTGGTTACTTTTGGGCTGACGTGGTGGCTAACGGGTATGGTTGATACTGCCTTGATGCATGCGGTTTCGGTGTTGGTCATTGCTTGCCCATGTGCGCTTGGTTTGGCAACGCCAGCGGCTATTATGGCTGGTATGGGCGTCGCCGCGCGTCATGGCGTTTGGTTCAAAGACGCGCAAAGCTTAGAGGCGGCAGGCAATATCGATACCGTAGTGCTCGATAAAACCGGTACACTGACTATTGGTAAGCCTACCATCGTCGATCAGGTCATGGTGGATAAATCGCTTGCCGTCGATGATGTGCTGCAAATTGCTGCAAGTGTTGAGGCGCACGCCAGCCATCCTTTAGCGACGGCGTTGATTAACGCGGCTCAAGAGCGTAACTTGCCATTGATGACTGTCACTGATATCAGTGTCATCAAAGGTGCGGGCATACAAGCAAATATCGAAGGCTTAGGCTTGATAAAGGTTGGTAGCGCAGAGTTTGCTAATTTGACGCTACCAAAGCTGATGCCAAAAGTATGGCAAATTGCCAGTACGGTCGCTATTAGTATTAACGATGAGCCGCTAGGTGCTTTTGCCCTTGCTGATGACTTAAAGGATGACACGCCGCAAGCCATAAGAGCGCTACAAGATGCTGGCATCAATGTCATTTTGATGAGTGGTGATAAGCAATCGGTCGTTGATCATGTGGCAGGGCAACTGGGTATCGAGCAAGCTTACGGTAAAATGAGCCCACGCGATAAGGCGAGCCAAATTGCCCTGTTACAAACAGCGGGTCACAAAGTGGCGATGGCGGGCGACGGCGTCAATGATGCGCCAGCAATGGCAACCGCCGATGCCAGCTTTGCGATGTTTGAGGGTACGGATGTCGCCCAGCATAGTGCCTCTGCGCGCTTGATGGGTGAGTCGCTCATGCATATTGATGCGGCGCAAAAAATTGCCAATGCAACGGTGCGCAATATCAAGCAAAATTTATTCTTTGCTTTTATTTATAATTGCCTCGGCATTCCTTTGGCCGCTTTTGGTTTTTTAAACCCTATGATTGCTGCCGCAGCGATGGCGCTGAGCTCTATTTCAGTATTGATGAATGCCCTACGTCTGACGCGATTCAAAACCGAGGTTGAGCTAAATAACACTGTCTCTAATACTCATACTGACAGTAAGCATTTACCAAAAGCATAAATGCCAAACCGCCTTTCATATCTTCGCTGTTAGTAGGGATAAAAACCCTTCTTTAATGGCTGATATTACAGGCGATATTTCATTTTATGGGCGCAAGTTGAGGTAAGATAAGGGAAGTTTTACAAAATTTATGCTATGATGCCAAGCACGATAGCTGACAGTTAAAGTATTAGATAAACCTTTAACAATGCCTAAAACCAGCCAATGATATGAATAGATGCTGCTGGTTTTGCTATAAGTGCTATACGATATTTTGTTTTACCTTTTTTGTATTGTAGTTGCCGTTATTTATCCCTCAAACTTGGCATGACCATAGGAATTAACAGACATTATGTACGCTGAAGAAACCACCAACGTCGCCGCAATTATAGACATTCGCGCTCGTGAGATTTTAGACTCGCGCGGTAACCCAACGATTGAAGCTGATGTCATCTTAGCTGACGGCACGATTGGCCGTGCTGCTGCCCCAAGTGGCGCCTCAACGGGCTCACGTGAAGCGCTTGAGCTACGTGATGGCGACCAAAGTCGCTATATGGGTAAAGGCGTCAAAAAAGCCGTTGCCAATGTCAATAGCCAAATTCGTAGCGCGCTGATGGACAAAGACGTCACCGAACAGCAAGCGATTGATGACGCTATGATTGCGCTCGATGGTACAGAAAATAAAGACAGCCTTGGCGCTAACGCTATGTTGGCGGTGTCTTTGGCAACAGCAAAAGCGGCTGCCCAGTCACAAAGCCTGCCATTGCATCAGTATATCGCAAACTTGCGCAACCAGACGTCATTAACGATGCCGGTACCGATGATGAACATCTTAAACGGTGGCGAGCACGCGGATAACACGGTTGATATTCAAGAGTTTATGATTGAGCCAGTTGGTTTCACCAGCTTCTCAGAAGCCCTGCGTGCGGGTACAGAGATTTTCCATAGCTTAAAATCTGTCCTAAAAGCACAGGGTTTAAATACTGCCGTCGGCGATGAAGGCGGCTTTGCACCAAACTTGCGTAGCAATGAAGAAGCCATCACCGTTATCATGCAAGCGATTGAGCAAGTCGGTTATAAAGCTGGCGATGATATCCATTTGGCTCTAGACTGTGCTGCCAGTGAGTTTTATAAAGATGGTCAATATATCTTGGCAGGCGAGGGTAATAAATCCTTTGATAGCCAAGGTTTTTCAGATTACCTCGTAGGCTTGACGCGTCAATATCCTATCATCTCTATCGAAGACGGTCTTGATGAGTCGGATTGGGATGGCTGGAAATACTTAACTGAACAGATTGGTGATAAAGTTCAGTTGGTTGGTGATGATTTGTTCGTGACCAACCCTGCTATTTTGCAAGAAGGCATTGATAAACACATTGCCAATGCGATTTTGATTAAGTTTAACCAAATCGGCACCTTATCAGAAACCCTGGATGCGATCTATCTGGCGAAGAAAAATGGCTATGCAACGATTATCTCGCATCGTTCAGGTGAAACGGAAGACAGCACCATTGCTGACTTAGCAGTTGGCACAGCAGCGGGACAAATTAAAACCGGCTCACTATGCCGCTCAGACCGTGTTGCAAAATACAATCAGCTACTACGTATCGAGCAACAAGTACGTGCAAGCTACCGTGGCCGTGAAGAGTTTATCGGTTTACGTGGCTAACAAGCTGAGTAGCTAAGAATTTTAGTGTAAACTTAAGCGCTATATTGTCATTCGCAAGATGATATAGCGCCTAATAAGTTAATCTAATTTTCGATTTTAATTATTATCCCTTTATCACTTAGCGTTAATACTTTATGAAATACTTTAGCCAATTTATCTTACTTGCTTTAGCGGTCGCTGTGCTGTTAGGACTGCAATACCAGTATTGGCTGGGTGAAAACGGTCAATTTGAGCATCATAAATTATTGACCCAGATTGAAGAACAACAACGTTTAAATGACAATCAAGTAGCGGCAAATAACTTGCTGCGTACGGACGTTCACGATCTAAAAACCGGTCTTGAAGCGGTAGAAGAACATGCACGTTTAGACTTAGGCTTGATTAAGCCCAATGAAACCTTTGTACAAGTATCAACAGCGCCGACAACCCATAGCCGTTATTGATTCTATCTATTCTAAGATAAACGATTACTTATAGTTTGTTTTGCTTATATTTATATTACGATTTTTTTAAATTCCTTGTTATCCAATCCAGTCATATCATCATGGAATCTGACCATGAGTCTTAACCAAAGCCAGCCTACGAATAACACACCTGACATACACGCCATGATCGTCGCTGCGGGTCGCGGTAGTCGTTTTGGAGCATCAATAGCCAAACAATATACCAAACTACAAGGGCAGACCTTGTTACAACATAGCGTGGCGCGGCTTGCGAGCAGTCGTTATATTGATAAGTGCTTATTGGTGATTGCAAAAGATGATAGTATCGCGCAGACGCTTGATTTTGCATTGCCTATTCAATATACGAGTGGCGGTGCGGAGCGTTGGCAATCCGTGCAAGCAGGGGTAGAGGCGCTTATTAGGGCAGGTGCGCATGACTCAGACTTGGTGCTTATCCATGATGCCGCGCGTCCAGCGGTGCCTCAACAAGACATTGATAAAGTGATTAAAGCCGCGCTGCAAGAACCGTATGGCGCTATCTTAGCGACCCCAGTTGTCGATACCCTAAAACAATCCTATACAGCGTCCTATAAGCATGCTAGCGCTGTCTCCGAAGCTATTAATAGCGCTAAAGGTGAACAGCATTCTTATGTTGAACGTACGCTTGAGCGTAGCAATATGTGGCAAGCGCAAACGCCGCAAGTCTTTCGCTTAGCTAAGCTGCGGGAAGTGTTGGCGTATGTTGAAGAGCATGACCTTACCATCACCGATGAAGCAAGCGCGTTTGAGTACTTAGCGCTGCCAATTCGTTTGGTCGTTGGCAATCGGCAGAACCTTAAACTTACCTATCCTGACGACGCCATCTTGCTTACCGCGATTCTTAACGCCCAGTCCCAATTGTCTTAAAAGATTTTCACCACCGTCACTATTTGCATTTCTCATTATTTCCCGTGCTAAGTATTTCACTATAAATTTTCTATTCTCAAGTTCTAAATTGAGATGACTCTTCTCATAGCATTCATTTCTCACCTTTTTTTTCTAAGATTTTAGACTGACTGTTGAATAAAAAAGCATTTATTTATGCTATATGTTGAATATAAATGTTATTAAAGCAACGTTTAGTATTAATAACCCCAATTCGGGATAAGCGCTCAAAAAA